>JAIDUV010000080.1 GCA_029060025.1 Clostridia bacterium
GAATCGCAACCCCCCAACTCTTTTGTTACTTTTCTTGCGAAGAAAAGTAAATACAACGTCTTTTGTTTCTTTTCTTGGCAAGAAAAGAAAGTATATCTCACCCCTACCCCTCCCCTCAAGGTGGAGGGCAAGTAATCTGTTGAGATTTCTCCACTACGCTTCGCTACGGTCGTAAGGAGCGTAGCGACGGCATAGCGAGCGAGCAAGTGCGTCTCGCGCGAGCGTCAATGACATAATTATCTATATTATTTATCCCCCATATCCTTGCCATAACAATACATATCTGATATAATGATTGCAGAAAGTGTAGAGTTTGCGCGTAAAGTGTCGTCAGGACGGGGAGTGCCGACGAACGAAAAGTATCATTACTTGCGGTGCAACACTCACTCCCACTTTGGACTAGTTATATCTTTTGGACGTAATTATTGTGTCTTTTTGTGGGGAACTTTCTTGGGAGGTTCTCTTTTGATTTATTCGCAAGCCGTAGAATACATTTCGGGCGTTGAAAAATTCGGTATTAAATTGGGACTTGACACTGTCAAAACCTTGCTCGCAAGATTGGGTAATCCGCAAAAGTCCCTCAAATTTTTACACATCGCAGGTACCAACGGCAAAGGCTCTGTGAGTTGTTTTTTGACAAATATATTGCTTGCAAGCGGCTACAGCGTGGGTACGTTTAACTCCCCCTCGGTCTTTGGCTATAATGAAAGATACCTTTTTGACAACAAGCCAATGAGTGACGACGACGTGGCTAAATATATCTCCGTCGTAGCGAACGAACGCGAAAAAATGGCGCAAGAGGGACTTGACTTGCCGTCGGCATTTGAACTGGAATTTGCGGTGGCTATGCTATACTTCAAAGACAAAGGTTGCGATTTTGCCGTACTTGAATGTGGTCTGGGCGGAAGACTTGACGCAACCAATTCAATTGAACGCAAAGAACTTGCAATAATTACGTCGATTTCTTACGACCATACTGCAATACTTGGAGACACCTTGAGCAAGATCGCAAATGAAAAATTTGCAATCGTAAAGGACTGCCCTTTGATAACGTACCGTCAATGCGACGAAGTAATGAATATTCTCGGCAAAGCCGACGACTTGATACTGTGCGACGCACCAACGCTTCTGACAAGCAACGCAGACGGTCAGACTATGCTGTATAAAGGCGAAACTTACTGCCTGAAGCAACTTGGCAAGTATCAACTCGTCAACTGCTCTCTCGCCATTGAGAGCGCATTGTATCTCTCTTCAAAGGGATATGACATAACTCTCGACAACATTAAAACAGGCGTGGCGCAGGCGGTATGGAAAGGACGTCTGCAAAAGATTAGCAAAGGCAATAAGGTATTTTTGCTTGACGGCGCTCATAACGAGGACGGCGCAAAAGTCTTGGCGCAAGAACTTGCTACGACATTCAAAGATACTAAAAAGTGCTTTGTCTTCGGTATGTTCAAAGACAAAGACGTCGATAGCGTACTTGGCAATCTCGGCATACTAGCCGACGAATTTATCGCAATTCGTCCGCCTTCGCCAAGAGGACTTGACGAAAACCAAACGTACAAAAAGTGCCTTGCATATACGCCCAACTCAAGCAAATGCGACGGTATACAAGACGCAATATCAAAGGCGTATAGCGGCAAATGTGACTTAATAGTGGTATGCGGGTCTTTGAGTATTCTCTCGCCTGCGTACGACGCAATAATGAAATTATAAATATAGAGGCAACGATAAGTTATGAACCAACAAGACAAAGAAAAAATTCAGCAAGCAGTGACTATGATACTCGAGGCAATCGGCGAAGATCCGACAAGAGAGGGGCTTGTCGACACTCCCAAGCGCGTGGCGAATATGTTTGAAGAACTTACCGCAGGATACCACGACGACGAAAAGGTACACCTTGCTAAGACCTTCGACGTGCAATCCACCGATTGGGTGATAGAAAAAGACATATATTTTTCCTCAACGTGCGAACACCATCTTATGCCCTTTTTTGGCAAAATAGCAATCGCATACGTGCCGACGGACAAAGTCGTGGGCTTGTCTAAACTTGCGCGTACCGTCGAAGTATTTGCACGCAGACTGCAATTGCAAGAGAGACTTACCAACGATATCGCCGACGCTGTGATGACAAATCTCAAAGCAAAAGCCGTGATTGTGCTCTGCGAAGCGGAACATACCTGTATGACCGCAAGGGGCGTGAGAAAAATAGGCTCAAAGACTGTCACCTTTGCAAAACGCGGAGACGTCGACAAAAATCAATTCAAACTGCTCAACGAAATGATGAGGTAATAATGAAAATAGGCAACAAGACTTTTGAAAGCGGCACGCACGTTATGGCAATAATCAATCTTACTCCCGACTCGTTTTATTCAAACTCTAGGACGGCTGTCGACGAACTTTTACCGCGCGTGAAAAAGGCAATCGACGACGGCGCGGAAGTCATAGACATAGGCGGCCAATCTACTCGCCCGGGACATACTCCAGTGAGCGCGCAAGAGGAATGGCAACGCCTTGAGAAACCAATCGAGATTATCAAGGCAAATTTCGATATTCCCCTTTCCGTAGACACGTATTACCCTTACGTCGCGCAAAAGGCTTTGGAAAAAGGCGCGGATATGATCAACGATATTTGGGGATTGCAATACGAAGCCAAAGGCGAAATGGCAGAAATAATCGCGCGTCACAACGCCTCCGTATGTATAATGCAAAACCAAAACGGCATATCTCCCGACGACAGGCTCTGGGAAGATATGTATTGCTTTTTGCAAAAAAGTCTTGACGTGGCAATGCGCGCAGGTATTGACAAAGACAAGATAATACTCGACGGCGGAATTGGTTTTGGCAAAAATAAAGAACAGAATTTTACCGTGGTCAACTCGTATTCCAACTTGCATAGATTCGGTTATCCCCTGCTTCTCGGCACGTCGCGAAAGTCTATGTTTGGCGGAGACGTACAAGACAGACTTGCGCCAACGCTTGAGACTACAAAACAAGCCGTAAGACAGGACGTACTCTTTGTAAGAGTGCACGACGTAAAAGAAAATATGCAGGCTATAAGAGAGGCTATGAAAAAATGAGCAGTATAAATATTCACAATCTTAAAGTATCGGCTTGTCACGGCGTGCTTCCCGAAGAAAAAATCAACCGTCAACTTTTTTGTTTTGACGTGAGTATGCAATACGACTTTGCAAAAGCCGCCAAAGACGACGACTTGAATTTGACGCTCAACTATGACGAGATAATGCACTCAATAAGTGATTTTTGCAAAGACAACACCTTTGATTTGATAGAAACGCTGTGCCACCGCACGGCAACTATGCTTATGCGAAAGTTCCCTATCGACAGCGTGAGCGTGACTGTCAAAAAACCGCAAGCGCCGGTATCTCTGCCCTTTGACAACGTGTCGGTTACGACGACTTTGACAAGAACAACGGCTTTACTCTCCCTTGGAAGCAATATGGACGATAGACAAGCGTATCTCGACAATGCAATCAAAAGATTGCAAGACAATCAAGATATAATTGTGCAGAAAGTCTCCCTGCCATTTGAAAATCCGCCCTACGGCGGCGTGGCGCAACTGCCTTTTATCAATATGGCGGTCAAAATATCGACGTATCTTTCGCCGTATGAATTGCTTGAGTATCTTCACTCAATTGAGAGCGAGGCTCAAAGAGACAGAAGCGTGCATTGGGGGGATAGAACTCTAGATATGGACATAGTATTTTACGGAGATTGCGTGATTGACAGCGATATGCTCACAATTCCGCACCCCGACTATATCAACAGAGATTTTGTGCTCAAACCGCTGAAAGAAATCTCGCCTAACTTCGTATGTCCATTGATTAAGAAAAGAATAAGGGATATATAAACAAACGGATAGAGACTTCTATCCGTTTGTTTATTAGTTTGAGATTTCTCCACTAATGACAATATATTATGTCTACTCGAGCACCGTTGAGAGGTCTATATCCGATTTAATTAAATCACAAAGAATTGAGAATATCCAAGAGAATATCCATTGCCATTTCTGCTTTATCTGCCGTCGTGTTGAGGTGGCGGTATACTTCGCGGTATTTAAAGATCGCTTTGAAGTCGTCACTTTCAAAAAGGCTTGCCAGCGCTTTGTAATAGCGGTGTCCCATTTCGTTTTCAAGGCTCTTGACTTTGAAGGCTTCGTCTTTGGCTATATTCTTATGCTTTTCCATACTCGCGACTGCCTTTTGAATATGTACCGTTATGTCACAGAGTATGGCTATCATTTTGGTCATATCTTCTGTAGGCTCTATCTTAAAAAGTCGCATTTCGTCAATAGAATTTTTGGCATAGTCAAGCACTTCGTCAAGTTGTCCCGACAAATCGAATATATCGTTGCGCTCCATTGGAGTAATAAAAGTAGCGTTGAGTTCGTCGACTAGCACACGCCTTGCCATATCCCCTTCGTCTTCAATGGCAATCACCATATCTCCGTAACTCTCGTGGTCAGGCTGACCGACCGACGTGCAATACTTGTATAGCGCGTCTATTCCCCTGCGCATTATCTCACATTGCGTTGACAGCAATTGAAAAAAGTTGACTTTCTTTCTGAAGATTTTCATATATATCTCCTTATGATGGTTTTATTTGATATTTGAGATTTCTCCATTCCGCTACGCTTCAGGCGAAATGACGTCACATAATTGTCACCTCGAGCGTAGTCGAGAGGTCTCTATCCGATTATTATATTGTTGAGATTTCTCCACTTCACTGCGTTTCGGTCGAAATGACATTATATTGTCTCGTGCAAGCGTCAATGACAATATATTAGTACTCACACGCGAGCGCGGAGATTGGTGTGTATTTCGCTTTAGCAAGGGCGAGCGGTATCGTCAAGTGTACTTACCGTACACGTCGATACCCCGAGTCCCGATGATCAAGCGGAAGGCGCGCCGATATACGCGCTCGCCTTCAAAGGAAGATAGCCTTTAAAATAAGACATATCAACGCTCCCACACACATTGCAATTGGAAAAGTCAATATCCAATTCAAAAATATTCTCTTTACTCTCGTCCAATGCACTCCGCTGATGCGTTCGGATATTCCCACGCCGATTATACTTGAAGATACGACTTGCCCCGTGCTGACCGGTATACCGCCGACGAAAGAACAGAACAACGATACCGTCGCAGTAGACAGTTGAGCCGTGACAGACTGGATAGTACCCATACGGTATATTCTCTTACCCACAGTGTATATGAGTTTGTATCCGCCCAAGAGCAAACCAAGCATTATAAAGAATGACAAGACTGCCACCGTCCAAAAATCAAAAGCGTATGTATCCATATCAATGCCGCCGCACATACCCATCGCAAGCAAAAATACGCCCATTGATTTTTGCACATTGTTGATGGATATTGAAGTACTCAACAATGTGACGTTGAACACCTGCGCCGCTTTGAAGAATTTCTTGACTCCTCTGTCCATTCTTCTGCATATCCAAATGAAAAATTTGTCCATTAATATGCCAACTATGATACATATTATCGGTGTAAGGAATACCATAAGTATAACTTTGATACCCACTGCCGACCAATCTATACCGCCAATACCAAAAGACACAAGTCCTGCCCCGACAAGTCCGCCCAACAACGTGTGCGAGGTAGAATTGGGCAATGACGTAAACACCGATATAAGTGACCATATCAATGCCGCCAGCATCGTGGACAAAAGGAATATAAAGCCTGCTTTTGGAGTTACACCGACAAAAGCCTCGCTCTTGATAAGAGAACCTACAGTACGCGCAACGCTGTCACTGCCAAGCCAAAAACAAATTATCAGCGGCGCAATAAATTTAACTACGCCGGAAATGATGAGCGCATAGTGAGGTTTGATAGCCCGAGTGGCAACGCAAGTCGCGACGGCGTTTGCTCCGTCGGAAAAACCCATATAAAAGGTATAGGCTATTGCTAATATGAAGATGACTATTATGTATGCGTTCATTTTCCTGTTGTTCGCAGTGAAAGGAGGCTAGGCAAAACTAAAATGCGCCTTTTCCGCCAATACAGCATTTGGCTCACGCCGACGTACAGCAAGTACGACGACACTCGCCGAAAACTATCTTGACAAAAAATCCGTTATTTTATTTTTTGCCTATCTCCATTCACTCCGAACGAGTATTTATTTCAATCAAGTATTTATACAATATATATTATAATATTATGATACTATATTGTATTTGACAATTTCAATAGAAATTTAAAAAAATTTATGGACTTTTTCGACAAGCGTTATTTAATGCAAGTATTATTGGTTGAGATTATTTGCCAAACTCACCAACATTCGGTGCATATTGGTATACTCTGTGATTATTTCAATATAGATATCCGGCTCGCCATCTTCTCCGCCTATGATAATTTCGTCGGTGCCGGGCGTCTCTTCATAAGAGCCTGTGCCATCTTGCTGTCCGTTTATCTTGAGATACAAATCGTTGAAAAAATTACCGATATCACCTAGACTTGGTTGTGTCATCCACCAATTGAAAATATTTATTTGATCTTGCAAAAAGCCGTCTGCTACGGGATATGCCTTGATATTGTCAAAATACGTTTCGTCATATTTGACAAGTTCTTTGATATAGCCTATAGCATATATATAACCGCAATATTTCAAATAAGCGTTGTCGCTCTTTAGCAAAACGTACGCTCCGACAAGATTTGCTTCATACTCCCTCATCACGCCTTTGCTGTGCGCAAACTCGTGCGTTATGGTGTGTACTCTGTCGACCGTAAGCATATCTTTGTTATATCCCGGCTCACAGGTGGGCAAAAAAGTTATGCCGGCAATGCTGTTGAGCGTCATAATACCGCTGGATATAACAGGCTTGGCTTTGGGCGTATAATCGTAATAAAAGTCATCAGTAAGCGTCTCGTCGACAGCCTGCCTTATCTTTTCATTGAGTTGCTTTTCGGTGTAAGGACAGACCACGCTGCCGTCTTCGTTATACTGTCCTATTTGAGCGTACGACGCATTGAGGTCGTCTATAAGCGTAACAAAAGAATTAAATGCAAGTTCTTTGCTTATCTCGCCTTGGTATATCTCTACAGGCGCAGGGTCGCGGTTGTAGGCAAAACCTGCGGAAAAAGTATACAGATTGGCAATGCCAAAGCATACCATCAAAAGCGCAAGCATAACTCTGCGCGAAGCAATCTCTTTGTTTTTGCGAAAAAGAATTATGGCAAACACTATGCAAGCAAGCGCAAACAGTATTGCCAAAGTGACGAGCACTTCAAATATATTGACTGATGTCACAGAAAAAAATCGCCCTGCCACTGCCTGATACGCATTGACGAAATGCCGGCAAATAAATTCGCATACCGCTTGGTTGGTACGCAAAATAAGCATAAGCAACAAAATAAATACGAATACTGCCAGGACTATCAGCATTGCCAAAGTACCTTTGGTAATCTTATGACGTTTTGCGCGATCTTTTGCCATTGCCTGCTCCTAATATAATATCAATATATTTATACGCTATATTAAATTATATCATTGCGATATACATTAGTCAATAGGCAAATAAGGCGGGATATCTCCGTAATAATCAGTCAAATACTTTGCCTTTCTCATTATTTCAACTATCTCATTAAATTCTTTATCTACGTCGCGATTTTCCAGTTGACACGCCCCAAAATCATTTACAACGTAATTGGTGCAAGTATCTGAGCCTATCTCTATGCTTGAGCCGTCTTGAAAAATACATTTAAATTCTGAACTACCTCCGACAAACGCGTGGTCTAGTCCATAAATATTGTCATTAAATACCGCTTGTTGCTGAAATGCAATCCAATGCTCTAACACCTGCAAAATAACTTCGTCGTCTTCTGCGCTCTGCCCTTTCTTTATGGAATAAGTCTCAGGCGGACAGCCGATTACAATAACTAATTCGCTCACGTTGGAAAACGAAAAATCGCAATTCTTAAGATATTCGTTGCTCCTTTGAGATGGCGAAGAAAGAATACCGTCAGGATTACACGCCGTTGCAAAAATCGAGATAAGCAAAATTGCGCATATCACCGTAAGTACGTAAAATTTTTTGTTTTTCATAAATACTCCTTATCTAACGTCGTTTGCTTATACTACACTGCAAAACCAATTTTGTACCGCTCGACGTGTATTTTAATTTTGCGATATATTGTAACTGCCTACGCTAAAGTAGCATAAAATGTATTGGCTGAAAAGCCATACTTCAATACCAAGGAGAAATTATATGTTCTGTAACTCGTGGTGCAACAATAATAGCACTAATTTTAGCAACAATTCTTGCAGATGCAATCGCTGTAACTCTTGCGGTTGCGGCAATAACCGTAGCGGCTGCGGATGTAATTCTTGCGGTTGTAACAACAATCGTGGCGGCTGCAACTCTTGCGGTTGCAACAATAATCGTAGCGGTTGTGGTTGTAACAATTGCTGCGGCTGTAATAACGGCTGCGGTTGTGGACAACGTACCAACGGCGGTTGCGGTTGGTATACCTGCCCTTGCTCAGGCAACAACAATTTTTTTTGGCTTCCGTCGACAGTGAATGACCAAGTACCGCCGACGACACCAACTGTAAATCTTGGTTATTTTACCAATCCTAGCGCCGCCGCAATAGCAACCGGCGCAACAATACCAGTCACTCTGTCAAGACAAATAGGCTTGCAAATTACTTCAAGCGGCAACGGAGCGCTTTTGCCTGCAGGCACCTATGAGGTGAGTTATTCCCTCAGCGGCACGCCTGTCGCAACGCCCGATACCCCGCCTGAAACGGTAAGCGTAGGACTAAGACTCAACGGAGTTACCGTCCCTATCTTCACGCAGTCGGCAAGCACAACTTCGACGACTGACCCATACAACATCTCTTCACACGGAATTATAGACGTCACCGCACCGAATAGCATCCTCACCCTTGCCAACTTGGGCGCAGAATCGCAAAACTTCACAGACGTCAACCTCGTCGTAAGAAAAATATAAACCCAATAAAATAAGCGGAGCGTATCGAAAGATACGCTCTTTTTTTATTATTGATATACTTTTTGTCACCTAGCCCCATATCCTGTCCCCTCGAGCGAAATCGAGAGGTCTAATCCGTTTAACAAGTACCGACAAAATGGAGCATTGCGACATTTTCGTTTGGTCGGTAGGGCGAAGTCCAACCTCTTAACGTCACCTCAAGCGAAGTCGAGAGGTCTAAATCCGATTATTATACTGTTGAGATTTCTCCACTTCGCTACGCTACGGTCGAAATGACAATCATTTTAAAAACTCTTCCCACTCGTTCTACGACAATAGAGATAGGCAAAATGTAAAATAGCGGATTTTTTGTCAAGATTGTCTTTGACAACGCATTTTAAATTTGCATAGCATCTCTTTGAGTAGAACTTATATTACAGCAATATGCAGAGTACTCCGCCCTTGCCCTCATTGACAATACGCGTAACCGTCTTGCGGAGTTTTCCCCTGACCTCTTCGGGCATTGCCATAAGTTTGTTATTAAGTCCCTCTTTTGCAATTACGTTGAGGCTCTTGCCAAACATATTGGTATTCCATATTCCTTGACCGTCTTCGCCAAACTCTTCAAGCCACGACTTGAGATTTTCTTCATTTTGCATATCGGCGTTGAGTACCGGATTGACCTCTGTTTCCACGTCTACGCGCATTATGTGCATTGCAGGAGCGGACGCTTTGAGTTTGATACCGTATTTAGAGCCGCGTCTGACGATTTGCGGACTTTGAAGTCTCATATCTTCAAGTGTAGGAGTAACTACTCCGTATCCGTAATTGTCCACGTCGGACAGCGCTTGCTTGATTTTCTCATATTGATTTCTTGCTTGAGCAAATTCTTTGATATACGACACGAGTTGGCACTCGTCGGCTATTTCCATACCGCACTG
>JAIDUV010000081.1 GCA_029060025.1 Clostridia bacterium
GTGTCTTGCAATTTTTCAAAACTCTCATACGTAATAATCGGCTTGACGGCAAACATACCTCTGCCTTTTGCGGGAGAATAGTCTATCTTATGCTCTTTAGCAAGTTTTTTTGCCGTGACCTTATATTCTTTGACAGTCTGCAAACAAAATTCCAACTTGGCAAGTTTGACTTTGTTTTCGTCTATATCCTGCTGAATATCTACCGACTGCATTTTGGCGATTTTTTGCGTAGCAACAACTTCTGCGCACCCCAACTTGTGCAGTTTTTTAATCAAAGTATTACGCTCTGCAACATTGCCTATCAAAAGCAACTTCTGCATATTACTTAATGCCATACTTACCTTTCAACTCTTTGATAATACTTGCCGTGACTTTCTTCTTATTTTTTTCAAGCGCGGATATCATTTCGTCCGCTTGCTTTTGCGCGTCTTCAAGTTGAGCAATTCTCAACTCTGCGCCTTTCTTTTCGCCTGCCTCGACAGCCGACTGCTCTTTGGCGTACTGTTCGTCCTTTGCGCCGACAACCATAGCGTCTGCTTTGATCTTTGCCTCATTGACAATATTATTCGACTCGTTGACCGACGCTTTGACAATTTCTTGCGCCTTGTCTTCCGCCTCGATTATGCTGTCTATCATTTCTTCGATCATCTCAATTCTCTCCGTCGAATTATTTGAAATACTTGCTCTCTATCTCGCTTATCTTGGCAACTCTGCCATTGTGACGACCGCCCTCAAATGGCGTATCAAGCCACACTTGAACCATTTGTCCTGCCAATTCTTCGCCAATAACTCTTCCGCCCATAGCAAGAATATTTGCATTGTTATGTTGAGCGCACATTTGCGCGGTAAACAAATCGTGACATACCGCCGCTCTCACGCCTTTAACTTTGTTGGCGGCAATGCTTATGCCAATGCCAGTACCGCAGAGAATTATACCTCTGTCAACTTCGCCTTTGGATACCGCTTCAGCGACTTTCAACGCATAGTCGGGATAATCTACAGACTTGGTGTCTTCGCACCCCATATCCACAATATCAATACCGTTGTTTTCCAAAACCTTTTTGACAGTAGGTTTTAAAACTATACCGCCGTGGTCACATCCAATTGCTATCTTCATAAGCACTCCTAATCTTTTATATACTATAGTATTTTATCACTATTTCCAAATTTTTGCAAGACTTATTTTTTATTTTTCCTTTATAATATGCTGTCTATATGCAAAATTTTACTCTTATTTTTGTCGAATTTTACATAAGATAACCTTATTATATGGATTTAGATTTCTCCACTTGCTACGCTACGGTCGAAATGACTTAACTTTATAGAGAAATCCTTCCACACATCCCTTATTGCCTTTAGTTTGGCGAGAAGTGAAATAGGCAAAAATAAAATAGCAGATTTTAAATCTTGCTTTGTTGGCAATCTCGAAAGAATAAGTTGCCCATCGTTTGGCGAGAAGGGAGCGGCGCAAGATTTTCACGAGTAAGAATGTTTTCTATACGATGAAAACGAACGCAGGCGTACTTGCTGTACGTCAAGTGAGTTTGAAGACATAGAGAAGGCATTATTGCCGTGTAAAATTACAACATCTCCCTTCTCGCCAAACTCAAAACCTTGTCAATATTGCGCCTCAACTGCTCTTCAACAGCACGATAATTTATGATATTTCCGCCATAAGGGTCGGCAATATCCCCCTCGCCTGTGATATCGTCAAAGCAAAAGAGTCTCTTTTCTTCAACCTGACCTGCAAGCATATTTTTATGTTCTCTCGTCATAGTGACGACAATATCGCAACTTGAAAGCAATTTGGAAGTCACAGGCTGTGACTTATGAGTAAAGAATATATCCATCTCGTTGATTATTTCCGCGGTATGCTGGCTCATAGGCTCGCCGAAGCCGCAAAATATGCCTGCGCTGTCAACCTCGATATTTTGAAGTCCCTCTTTGTCTATCTTTTCCTGCAATATTGCCTGCGCCATTGGCGAACGGCAAGTATTGCCGGTGCATACAAATAAAATTTTCATATACGTTTACCTCCGCTGGCTTTGTTTATTCTGTTCATTATCGACGCGCCAAGCCCATCTTGTCCAAAGTCTTGACACACGATATAATCGTACTTATCCTGCGCTTCGTGCATTGCGGCGTAGATATTGCGCATAGCCTCCTCGTCGTTTTCGCCCAAGGCTATAAAATCAAACTCACCGTCTATCCCCTCTAGATAACGTCTCTTTGCAAGTATGACTGGCTTAAGTCCATTTTGCTTTTGGCGCATATATTCTTCGACTGCGCTTTTTGCACTTGTTGCAACTACCATTTCGCAACTTGGAGCATAGTGCTTATACTTCATTCCCGGCGCCTTTGCCACGATTATCTTGCCGTCAAAGTTCTTGACCTTGCCAAGCACTGACGCAATCATATCTTGCGTGATTGCTCCAGGGCGTAAAATCGTCGGTATATCTGCCGTCATATCTACTATCGTGGACTCTATACCCACTTCGCACGCTCCGCCTTGCAATATCAGCGGCACGCGTCCTTGCATATCCTCAAATACGTGTTGCGCGCTTGTAGGAGATATCTTTGTCGACGTGTTTGCCGACGGAGCCGCCAACGGTACTCCGCAAGCCATAATAAATTGTCTTGCCACAGGATGGCTTGGAAAACGTATTCCCACTGTGTCAAGCCCTGCCGTCACTTCGTTAGGCACGGCATTTGACCTCTTGAGAATTACTGTGATTGGTCCCGGCATAAATTCATTCATTACAGCCTTTGCGCCGTCGGAAACGTCGACTGCCAATCTATCTATCCAGGATATATCCGCAACGTGCGCAATGAGCGGATTGTCCATTGGTCTGCCCTTTGCCTCAAATATCTTGCGTACCGCGCCGCCGTCAAAAGCGTTGGCTCCCAGTCCGTAGACCGTCTCGGTGGGAAAGACTACTACCTCGCCGCTTTTGATGAGTTCAACCGCCTCGCTCAATCCCTGTTGAATAGATAATATCCTCGTTTGCATTATTACACCTTTGCGCTTATTGCCTTAAGATTGCCGTATATACTTACTTTGCCAAGTCCTGCAGGCAAAAAGACTGTATCTCCCAAATCAAGAGATATGCAGTTGCCGTCAGCCATAATAGCGCCGCTTCCGTCGACGACCGTCAAAGAGACAAACGAATCACCGTTCACCTCAAAAGTATATTCTTCCTGGCAAGTAATCTCGCTTGCCGTAAAGTATTTGCAACTTGCCAAAGTAACGGCATTGTCGTCTGCTCTCACTGAATTTTCGTTGGCTTTAACGACTTTTGACGTATCCGTCACGTCGAGCGCCTTGTCGATATGCAACTGTCTTTTGTTGCCATTGGCATCAACACGGTCATAGTCGTATAGCCTATAGGTGATTGAAGAATTTTGCTGAACTTCGCAAAGCAAAATACCGCCGCAAATTGCGTGCACCGTACCCGCCGGAATAAAGAGACAGTCGCCTTTCTGCACCTCAATAAAATTGAGATAATCCGTTATTTTTCCGTCCTCCAGAGCCTGCGCCAGTTGCTCTTTAGAAATAGGCTCTTTAAATCCGCAGTATACGCCGCTTCCTTTCTTTGCATCGACGATATACCACATCTCCGTCTTACCGTATTCGCCCTCTTCGCGCAATGCGTATTCGTCGTCGGGGTGTACTTGGATGGAAAGATCGCCCTTGCTGTCAATGAGTTTGACAAGTATAGGAAAGAATGAAAATTCTTTGCCCTTCTCACCCAAAAAATCCGGATTTTCTTCAAGCACGCCGGAAAGCCTGCGAGAGGAATACTCACCGTTTACGACAATACTCTCGCCCTTTTCGTGACACGCAAGTTCCCAACTCTCCGCGACGTTTGAGCCAAGCGCTTTTTTATTCCACTTCTCGTTCATAAGTCTTGTGCCGCCCCACACCGCTTCGACGGTGACAGGCACTAATTTCATAGGATAACTCATTGTATATACCTCTATATCTTTTTTAATTTTGCTTCATACATTGACGACGGATTTGGGGAATATAACTTTAAATTCGCTTCCCGCTCCAAGTTCGCTCTTGAGAGAAATCTTTGCGCCGTGAATGACGGCAATTCTCTTGACAATGGCAAGTCCAAGTCCGGTGGAACTCTCATTTGTATAAGTACGCGACGCGTCCACCTTATAAAATCTCTCAAAGAGCCTGTTTTGATGCTCTTTTGCAATACCTATGCCGTTGTCTTTTACGACAAGCGTAACTTCGTCTTTTTTCTCGCTTAAAATTACTTCGACTTTTCCGCCCTCTTTGTTGTATTTGATTGCATTGTTGACAAGATTGGTCACCAACGTGGTAATCATCTTGGGTCTGCAAATCAAATGCGCTTTGCCTGATAAATTTAACTTGACGCCCTTGCTGTCGGCTACGCCTTTGAGTTCTTTGACGACTTGCGCGCAAAGTTCGCCCATATCAGCAGAAGACAATTCTTCGTTGTCCATATCGGCGTCGAGTTTTGAAAGTTTGAGCATATCGTCAATAAGTGATTTCATTCTCACGGCATTAGAATTGATTTCTCTTATACATACGTCAAGTTGTTTTTGCGATACGCCTTCCATCGTCATAAGTTCTGAATATCCGCTGATTGCGGTAAGCGGCGTCTTAAGTTCGTGAGAAGCGTTGGCGAAAAACTCGCTGCGTATCTTTGCGCTGTTGACTTCCATTGTGACGTTTGTAAAGATTATAATCATTACGTCTCCGGTAATGACGTCACTCTCTTCCACCATATCAAAATTAGTCTCGACTCTGAATATCTCTTCGCCTATTGCAATCTCGCCCACGTAATACTTCTTGCTTTCAAGAGACTGCTTGAGCGCGGTAAGCAAATCTTCGTTGTCAATAAGATATCCAAGGTCAACTCCTACGACGTCGTTTTCTTTGCCAAATATCTGCAAAGCCACGCTATTGTTGAGCACTATTCTGCCGCTTTGCGAAACGACGATAATACCTTGGTTGACGGAATGTAACAGTATCGAAGATTTCTTTTGCTCGTATTGAAGATTGACAAGGTTTTTTGCAATATCTCCCGCAATGTCGTCGACCTTGGTCAACACTGCCCTAAACTCGGGAAAGTTGAGTTTTTCCGGTACTTGCATAGGCGTGTATTCTCCATTGTTGATATCAACGAGTATTCCCTCGAGTTTCTCAAAAGGTATTGTCGCAAATTTCATATTTAGCGTAAGCGCAAAATAAGAGACAAGTATTACGCCCGCCCATATCAGCACGGCAATTACGACTATAAGAAAATACGGTCCGGTATTGTAAATAACGTCCACCGAGCACATTACGATAAGGTATCCGCCTTCTACATTATCATTTTGCACCTTGACGGCGTAATTTATAGCCATACCCTTTTGATAAGAACTGCCAAGGAAAAAGTTTTCGCCATTGCTCTCTGCCTTTTCTATTTGGCGCATAATTCTGCGTCCCAAATCAAGTTGCCCCGGCGTGTTTTGATACCCCACGCGCTTTTGCGAATCAAAAACCACTATCTTATAAAACTTCTCTTTGTCGACAGGCTCTTCAATGACAAACTTGACTTCCTCAAGACTTTTCACATCTTTTAACTTGTCCGCTACGAATTTTGTCTCTTGATTGAGAAAGTCCTTGATAGAATTGATAGTATAGATATTGAAAAGAAAAAAAGTCAAAGCAACGGTAACGAATACCGCTACCGTCATTATCAATATTACTCTTCTCAAAATCTTGTTTTTCATATTGAG
>JAIDUV010000082.1 GCA_029060025.1 Clostridia bacterium
ATAGTATCCTTTCATACCGAAAAGTACGTCGCGCAAGGCGGACCTGACGGCGGAGACGGAGGCAATGGCGGAGACGTGATTTTTGTCGTAGACAAAAGCGCGTCCACACTCATTGACTTCAAATTCGCCAAGCACTTCCGCGCTGAAAACGGCGAAAACGGCGGAGCAAAAAATTGCAAGGGCAAGAGTGGAAAACCGCTTTATATCAAAGTTCCTAAAGGTACTGTCATCAAAGAGAAGAGCAGCGGCAACGTGCTTGCCGATATGTTTTACGACGACAGCGAATTTTTGTTGCAAAAGGGCGGACTTGGCGGCAAGGGCAACGCGCGTTTTGCCACGGCTCAACGCAAAGCGCCGAGATTTAGCCAAAAGGGCGAGAAGACTCAAGAGATAGAACTTACGCTTGAACTCAAGACTATTGCCGACGTCGGCCTGGTGGGCTTTCCAAACGTAGGTAAGTCAACGATTTTGTCCGTCGTATCGGCGGCAAAACCAAAGATAGCCAATTATCATTTTACCACGCTTACGCCAAATCTCGGCGTAGTAAAGTATTATGACAGGGATTTCGTACTTGCCGATATTCCCGGACTTATCGAAGGCGCAAGCGAGGGCGCAGGTTTGGGACACAACTTTTTGCGACACGTCGAGAGAGTACGACTTATCGTCCACGTGGTGGATATATCGGGTATCGAGGGGCGCGACCCTTACGAGGATTTTGTCACTATCAATGCAGAACTTGAGAATTACTCAACCAAATTGGCGGGGCTTGAGCAAATCGTCGTTGCAAATAAATGCGACTTGCTTGAAGACGACAGCGTAATAAACGAATTTGAAAAGAAGATAGGCAAAAAAGTAATCAGAGTTTCGGCAATCTCTAACAGCGGAACAAAAGAAATGCTTTCGCAGATAGTAGACTTGCTTGATACTTTGCCCGAGGCAGAGCCAATGGAAGTCGTAGCGTTTGACGAAAACCGCAACGACAGCACGTCCTATATCGTCACTATCGACGAAGACGGCGTCTACGAAGTGCACGGCGGACTTATCAATATGCTGGTTCGCAACGTCGTACTTGACGATTACGAATCTTTTAGGTATTTCCAGAAAATGCTCAAAGACAGAGGCGTAATTAAAGAACTCGTCAAGAATGGATGCAAAGAGGGGGATACGGTGCGGATATCAGACATCGAATTTGACTTCATCGAATGACCGTGTATATCAGCACGCCTTCCGCCTTATCTGCAAGTCGACCTCGGGGTCACGTACGGCAAGTACGCTCACCGCTCGGTCGCTTTTGATAAAACGAAAATCGCACTAATCTCCACGGTCATTTGGCGGAACATTATCTAGTGTGAATAAACAGCACTCTCCGCACTCGCGACAAACTTAATTTTAGGTCATTTCGAGCGCAGTCGAGAAATCTAATCATCACTCGCCATAGGCGAACATATACGGAGGACTTATGACAAGCAGTCAAAGAGCGACGTTGCGGTCACTTGCAATGCAGATGCAACCCACGACGCACATAGGAAAAAACGGTATCGGCGAAACGCTGATAAAACAAATCGACGAGCAATTGGAGAGCAGAGAACTCATTAAAATTGCCGTATTGCAAAATTCGGAATTTTCGGCAAAAGAGATTGCCGAAGAACTTGCTCAAAGCGCCAATGCAGAAGTAGTACAGGTTTTGGGAAGCAAGATCACGCTTTACAGAGTATCTAAAAAGAGCGGAATAAAGCACTTGCTTTGATTTAAAGGCTTTTTGTAAATATATTTTTTCAATTGATAGACAAACGCCCCATAAAATATTATAATATATGCGTATTATAATATTTTGCGGGCGTATATTTTTATTTTCGCAAGTATTCTACATAGTACAAAAATATAAGTACAGGTATCTTATGATTAAGAAGTTTAAGTTGCCAAAAGGCGCTCAAGACCATTTGCCGGACGATTGTTTTTCCAGAAGAGTTGTTGAAAACAAACTTATGGACTGTTTTAAATTCTACGGTTACAGCGAGATAGAGACTCCTATATTGGAGAGATACGAACTTTTTGACAGCGGCGTAGGCAAGGTAGAACTCAACAAGTTGTTCAAAGTCACCGACGTGGACGGAGATTTGCTCATTTTGCGTCCCGACATAACTATGCCGATATCGCGTATCGTATGCACCAAGTTGCAGGGCAGCCAAAGGCTTTGTTATCTCGGCAAGTCGTTCAGCGCGATTGAGAACGAAGGCAAGTTGCGTGAGTTTACTCAAGCCGGCGTGGAGATTATGGGCGAGCAGGGAGATAATATCGACGTCGAGGTCGTTATGCTTGCCATCAAGAGTTTGCTTGCGGTAGGCTTGAACGACTTTCAGATAGAACTTGGCAACGTAGGTTTCTTCAAAGGTTTGCTTGACGCTTACGACGTTGCGGAAGACGACAGAGATATACTCGTCAATTGTATCGAGTCCAAGAACGGAATCAAACTTTATACGCTATCGGGCGAAATGGACAAGAATATGCTAGACACGTTGGCAAGATTGCCAATGCTTTTCGGCGGAGAGGAGATATTGCAAGAGGCGCAAGCGCTATGTCTCAACGCTCAAATGCGCGCTGCGGTGGACAACCTCAAAGCCGTGTACGCAGGTATCAAGAGCCTTGGCTATGAGAAGTACGTCACTTTTGATATGAGCAGCGTCGGCAAAATGAAATACTATTCGGGTATGGTTATGCGCGGCATAATCAAGAACCTTGGCAGAGCAATACTCTCCGGCGGACGTTACGACAGGTTGTGCGACGCGTTCGGCAAGAATATTCCTGCGGTAGGTTTTGCAATCGGCATAGGATATTTGACGAGAGCGCTTGACAATCAGCAAAAACTTATCAAGGAGCCGGGGGTGCAAGTTGTCGTAGGCTATACTCCCGAAAATATGAGCCTTGCGGAGAAAAAAGTCCAACAACTTTTGAGCCAAGGCGTAAATGCAAAATGTACTTTTGCCACTTCCAAAAAAGACCTTGTCAAAGTCAAAGACACGCTCAAAGCGCAAAGAGGAATTTTCTTTGGAGCAAAAGAGGAGGAAGTGTGATATGCAAGACGTGATTACTTTTGCTTTGGCAAAGGGCAGACTTGCCGAAAAGAGCGTAGATATACTAGAGCAGTGCGGTATTGATTGCCGTCGCATATTAGAGCCGTCGCGTAAACTCGTAATGAGTGACGTAAGCGGAAAGTTTCAGTTTATATTCGTCAAGCCAAGCGATGTGCCAATATACGTAGAGCACGGCGTAGCCGATGTGGGCGTAGTGGGCAAAGATACGCTTATGGAAGAGGACCGCGACGTATACGAACTCATTGATTTAGGATTTGCAAAGTGCAGACTTTGTCTTGCAGGATACAAAGATTTTGATTTGTCCAAGCCGCGTAATATTATCAAAGTAGCCACCAAGTACGTAAGTATCGCAAAGGACTATTTTGACGGCAAAGGACAAAATGCGGAGATAATACCGCTTCACGGCTCTATAGAACTTGGACCTATCATAGGACTTAGCGATATCATACTCGATATTGTCGAGAGCGGCAAGACGTTGCAAGAAAACGACCTTTGCGTACTTGAGGAGATTGTCAACTGTTCGGCAAGACTTATCATCAACAAAGTGTCTCTCAAGACCAAAGCCGACGTAATCAAACCTCTTGTCAAGAGCATTGACGAAATTATCAAAAACAAGGAAAACTAGATTTATGGTACCCATTCTGAAATACGGCGTAGACGATATGAGCAGAGTTTTTGCAAGAACTCAACTTGACAACAGCGAGTATATCTCGGCTGTCGACGCTATTATCGCAGACGTGAGAGCAAGAGGAGACAAAGCGCTCTTTGAATACGCGCTTAAGTTTGACAAACAGGTCATTGACGGCGAAAGTATTCTCGTCAGCCAAAAAGAGATAGACGAGGCGTACGCTTCAGTCGATTCCAATCTGATTGAGAGCATACGCAAGGCAAAGGCAAATATTCTTGAATACCATTCTCGCCAAAGAGACAAATTTGTCAACGAATTTTTCACCGCGGGTAATGGCGGAAAGAGCAAACTCGGCTGGATATACAGACCGCTCTCAAGAGTGGGACTGTACGTGCCTGGAGGCAAAGCAAGTTATCCCTCGACAGTGCTAATGACGGCATTGCCGGCAAAGGCGGCGGGAGTGGGCGAAATAATAGTGGCTACGCCCAATATCAACAATCCCGCAATACTCGTCGCGTGCAAGGAGTGCGGCATTGACAAAATATACAAAGTCGGCGGAGCGCAGGCAATTGCCGCTATGGCATACGGCACGCAGTCAGTGCCTAGAGTAGACCTCATTGCAGGACCGGGCAACGTATTCGTCACGCTTGCCAAAAAGCAAGTATTTGGACACGTTGCGATAGATATGATTGCAGGACCTAGCGAAATACTCGTCATTGCAGACGACAGCGCAGACCCGGCGTTGCTTGCAGGAGATTTGCTTTCGCAGGCAGAGCACGACGAACTTGCCGCAAGCATACTCGTCACGACGAGCGAGAAAATTGCGAAAGAAGTGGATAAAGAACTTGCAAGGCAGACGGCGCTCTTATCGCGCAAAGAGATAATAGAGAAGTCGTTGGGTGCCAACGGCGCGATAATACTTGCAAAGGATATGGACGAAGCAGTAGCCATTGCGGACAGAGTTGCTCCCGAGCACTTAGAAGTGTGCGCAAAGGACGCAGACAAGATAGCGCTCAAGTTGTCCAACGCGGGCGCGATATTTGTCGGCAACTATTCGCCCGAGCCGCTGGGAGATTATTTTGCAGGGCCGTCGCACGTGTTGCCGACGAGCGGAAGCGCAAGATACTCTTCGGTGCTGTCCGTAGATACTTTTATGAAGAAGATAAGTTATATCGAATACGACAAAGACGATCTTATGAGCATAGGCGAAGACGTAGTTAGACTTGCCGAGTCGGAGGGCTTTACGGCTCACGCAAATACCATAAAGTTGAGAAAAAAATAAGAATATTCGGCGTCGGCAATACTGCCGATTGCTTGGAGGGATAGATGAGAAAATCACAGATAGAGAGAAACACCAAAGAGACGCAAATCGCGCTTTCGCTCAATCTTGACGGAGCGGGCAAGTACGCTATTGACACAGGCATTGGCTTTTTTGACCATATGATGACGCTGTTTGCTTGCCATTCGGGATTTGATTTGAGCGTAAAATGCAACGGTGACGTGCGCGTCGACGGACATCATTCGGTTGAGGATATCGGCATAGTGCTTGGCAAGGCAATGGCGCAGGCTCTTGGTGACAAGGTGGGTATCAAGAGATACGCTAGCGTGACGATACCTATGGACGAGAGTTTGGCAACTGTCACGGTGGATATCAGCGGACGGCAGTTTTTGGTATTCAACGCCGAGAGTATGACAGGCAAAGTAGGAGACTTTGATATCGAACTAGTTGAGGAATTTTTCCGCGCTGTGGCAAATTGCGCAGGCTTGACTTTGCATATCAATTTGCACTACGGAAGCAACGGACATCACAAGATTGAGGCAATATTCAAGGCTTTTGCAAGAGCGCTTAAGGAAGCAACTACAATTGTCAGTGACAAAATTCCCTCTTCAAAAGGTATGCTGGAATGATTGCAATAATTGATTACGGTATGGGTAATCTGCGCAGCGTCCAAAAGGCTTTTGAGTACGTTGGAAAGGACGCGAAGATTACGGATAAGGCGGTCGATCTTGCAAATGCAAGTCATATCGTTTTGCCTGGGGTAGGCGCATTCAAAGACGCAATGACGGCTCTCACTCAAAGCGGACTTGTCGACACGCTCAAAAAGGAGATTGCAAAGGGCAAACCCTTCTTGGGGATATGCCTTGGGATGCAGATGCTATTTGACAAGAGTTATGAAGACGGCGAGCATCAAGGTCTTGGACTTATCAAGGGCGAAGTCGTCAGGTTTGACACAAAACTCAAAGTGCCTCATATAGGTTGGAATGAATTGCGACTTCAAAAGCCTACTCGACTTTTTGACGGCGTGGACGATATGAATTTTTATTTCGTACACAGTTATCACGCAAGTTGTTGCAACAAAGAAGACGTGGAGACTACTTGCAAATACGACTATGAGTTTGTATCTTCCGTCAACAAAGACAACGTGTGGGGAGCGCAGTTCCATCCCGAGAAGAGCGGAGATACCGGACTTAAACTCTTATCTAATTTTTCAAAGATAAATTAGTCAATGTTGTTGTCATTTGGAGCGTAGTCGAGAAATCTCAACATTGACTGCTTGCAACGCAAGCAATACACCTTTCCGCATTGCGGACAATAGGAGCAATTATGATACTTTTTCCTGCGGTTGACGTATTGGACAATAAGGCTGTGAGATTATTATACGGCAAGAGAGAAGACGTGACTGTCTACGGCGCGCCTGTAGAAATGGCATTGAAGTGGCAGGATATGGGAGCGGAGTATCTTCATATAGTCGACCTCAACGGCGCATTTGACGATTCGCTCGTCAACAGAAATACGCTCATAGAACTTATCAAAAGAGTGTCCGTGCCGGTGCAGATAGGCGGAGGAATAAAGACTTTTGACAAGATTAAGTTTTATCTTGAAGAAGTGGGCGCTAGCAGAGTTATAGTAGGCACGGCTTGCGTAACAAATCCCGACTTGATGGACAAGGCTTGCGCAAAGTACGGCAACAAGATTGCTTGCGGCATCGACGCAAAAGACGGACTTGTGGCTATCAAAGGTTGGGTCGAGAAGAGTGCGCTCACGCCGCTTGAAGTTGCTTTGGATATGAAAAGTAGAGGCGCAGACACAGTCATTTATACGGACATCAACAGAGACGGCGCGCTTTGCGGCGTCAACGTAGACGCTACTGCAAAGTTGTCCGAGCAAAGCGGTATGAACATAATCGCAAGCGGAGGTATGGCAACGCTTGACGACGTCAAAGCCGTAAATGAAAGAGGTATCTACGGAGCAATACTTGGCAGAAGCATATATACAGGCGCTATAGACTTAAAGCAAGCCCTTGAGATTTCAAAAGAGTAAAACATAAAGAGGTATACGTGTTAAACAAGAGAATTATTCCCTGTCTTGACATCAACAAAGGCAGAGTAGTCAAGGGAGTGAATTTCGTCAACTTAATAGATGCGGGAGATCCGGTAGAGGTAGCCAAGGCTTACAATGCAATGCGCGCAGATGAGATTGTCTTTTTGGATATCACTGCCACGCACGAGGGGAGGGAGACTCTGTATGACGTAATTGCAAGAGCGGCGGAGCAGGTATTTATTCCATTGACGGTAGGCGGAGGAATTTCCACCGTAGAGCATTTTCGCGCGCTGCTCAATCTCGGCGCGGACAAGATAAGTATCAACTCTTCGGCGGTGCGTAATCCCAATCTCATTACAGACGCGGCGCTCAAATTCGGCAGACAGTGCGTAGTAGTAGCCATAGACGCAAAGCGCAACAGCAAAGGCTCTTTTGACGTCTATCTCAACGGCGGAAGAATCAACACAGGCATAGATGCAATCGAGTGGGCAATGCAGGCAGAGAAAAGGGGCGCAGGCGAGATACTCTTGACGTCAATGGACGGCGACGGCACAAAGGCGGGATACGACCTTGACTTGACGAGACGCGTTTGCCAGGCTGTTAATATACCCGTCATTGCAAGCGGCGGAGCGGGAAAGATGAGTCACTTCAGAGATGTGCTTGACGACAGCGTAGGCGCAGACGCGGCGTTGGCGGCGTCGTTGTTCCACTTCAAAGAATTGGAGATAAAGACGCTCAAAGAATACCTCAAGAATGAAGGTATACCTGTGAGAATATAAATCGTCATTAGAGAATATAGATTGTCATTTTGACCGCAGTGGAGAAATCTATATCAAATTTAATTTAAATACCACCTTTTATAAGGAGAAAATATGGAAGATATCAAGTTTAAATTTAACGACGACGGACTTATATGCGCGATTGCGCAAGACGTATATACCGGCGAAGTGCTTATGCAAGCATATATGAACCAAGAGGCAATAGACAAGACTTTGGAGAGCGGATACGCGTATTATTACAGCCGTTCTAGGCAGTGTCTTTGGAAAAAGGGCGAGACGTCCGGACATCTTCAAAAGGTCAAGAAGATACTGTACGATTGCGACTGCGATTGCCTGCTTTTGCTTATAGAGCAGATAGGGGCGGCGTGCCATACCGGCAACAGAAGTTGTTTTTACCGCACGTTGAAAGAATTTGAATTTGTACCTGATTATAAGGTTGTCTTCGAGGACGTTGACACTATAAGACAGCGTAAAGAAAAACCTGTCGAAGGCTCTTATACCAACTACCTTTTTGACAAAGGTATAGAGAAGATTTGCAAAAAGGTCGGCGAAGAAGCAACGGAGACGGTAATTGCCGCCGTGGCAGGCAAGAAAGGCGAACTCGTAGGCGAGTTGTCCGACTTGCTGTATCACGCTCTTGTATTGGCAGAAGCAAGTGGAATTACTATACAGGACGTCTTCCAAGAAGTTATGGCACGAAAAGGCAAAGCGCCCAATCCAAAATACGGCGAGGATAAAATACAATCCAATACCGATAAAATAAAACAAGAAAAATAAGGAATATAAACACTTCTACGCTTCAATATCTAAAAGTAGCATCGAGTGTGTAAAAATAGTAATACAAATATTATCCAAAAATTTTATTTATTGTTATTATCAACTTTTGCTCCGCAATAAGGACATACTTCATCTTCGGGGAAGAGTTGATAATTGCATTCCTTACAGAATGTAATACCTTCAGCCTCTAAATCTATATTATCTGTATCTTTGGCTGTTCCATCTGTATCGTTAAAGTTTTCTTTTTCAGTAACATCGTTCATATTTAATTCTTTTTTCTCAATAACCCCCTTTTCTAAAAGTACGTTTTCTAGTATTGTTATTCTTTTTATAGCGTTATCTAAAGAAAATAACAAAATTAGTTCAATTATACTTGAAATACTAAAATAAAGCCAAGTGAGCCAAGATAATATTTTTAAGGCGGCAAGAATGAGGATTGTTATTTCTGCGATAAAAAATATTATTAAAGATATCTGTGCAATTATATGCACAAAATTTTTTGGAGATTTTTGCAAGTCTTGTTCAGGTAAATTTTCCATAAATACACCTTTATATTAAATGTAATTTACATATACCTTAATATAAATTACATTATTGATACTCTTATTGTATAAATAGGTTATCACATTTTTATATAAAACAAAGTGCACTCATGTGAAGTTGGATGGAACCGTGGCTCTCGTCACTCCAACACT
>JAIDUV010000083.1 GCA_029060025.1 Clostridia bacterium
ACTTCGCGCATAATAATTTTGCAATAATTTGGGTCAGTAAAAGTATACCTTTTTTGGAATTTCGACTATAAAACAAAATTTGTAAAATACATAAAAAATATACAAATTTTGGTATAGAAGAACCTTGGGTATAGAAAATTCTATAAGTACTGCGTAAAAGAAAAGGTAAAAGTATAATTTACTGTGAGAAATAGACTTGTGTACGTCATTGACGCTCGCATAAGACTAGTATTGTCATTTCGACCGAAACGAAGTGAAGTGGAGAAATCGCAACCTTTTATTAGCAAATGGATAGAGACCTCTCGACTACGCTCGAGGTGACAAAGATAATGTACTTAAGAGAGGAAGAACAATGAATTTAGCAAAAACGAAGTATCTAAAGTGTGCAATACTTATTATTTCAATATGCTTTATATTGGGAGCATTAGCGGCTTGTTTACCTTTTGGCATATCAATGCCTGAATTTAATAATGCCATATCGCCTACGGTTAATAACATTGTGTCAAATTCCGGGGAGTTGAGTCGGTTTAGCAATGGTGACATATATGTATATACAGACGAAACCAAAATTGATAGGTTTAGAGCCGGTAATTTAGCATCTGATTTGAGTAGTATTACAATTGACTCTTCAAAATCTCTGGGTAGTCAGGAAAATCCTTATGTTATTGCAAGTGAAGAAGAGTGGGAATTATTTGTAAAACAGACAGCAGAAGATCCTAATTATGGTAGCGGAAAATATTATGTATTAGGTAAAGACCTGGATTTTTTGTCTAGTACAACAAATGTTCAATTTCGTCCTGTGTCTTTTTTTAACGGTACTTTTTATGGAATGGGTCATAGAATAAAAAATATCACTAATAGTGTTTGGCAGTATTGGAATGGCTCTAATTATGTAGATATTGGTAATACAGGCATAACAGATGATGGATTTGGTTTGTTTTGCAAAACGTCAAATGCAACTATTTCCGATTTGATTGTTCAAGACTATCAATACATTGATTCACCATCATCAGTGGGTCATATTATTGAAAATAATGGTACATTTGTTGGAGTTATCATAGGAAATGCAGAAGGAATTACATCTGTGTTAAACTGTCATACTAGCGGTAGTGTTACATCGTCTTCAGTTGTTTATCGTAACAACAATTATGCAGGAGGAATAGTTGGATCACAAACTGTATATGGTACAGTTACAGCGTATAGATGCTCTTCAGAAATGTATGTAGGCACTAGCAGGACAGGAGGTTCGCAAACTACAGGAGGAATAATAGCACAATTGTGGGCGGGTGATGCAAAAGTATTGGATTGTGTTGCTAACACAAGGGCTGATGCTACCACCAGTGGCTATGGATATAATGGTGTAGTTATGGCTTGGCAAGTTGCAGATAGTAATTCGTTATTCATAGATGGAATTGTAGGTAGTATTGATATTACTTTTACTATTGATAGAGTTGTTGGCGCTGGCGCGATATGTGGAATTCAAAAACAAAATGCAACAATAAAAAACTGTTATGTGGAAGGTCTACAAGGTTTAAGTGGTTCAAAGAAATCTATTCTTGCTCTTTCGGGTTCAGTTGCGTTAGACGCAGGTAGAGACGTAAAAAATATAAATGTTGTCAATAGTACTGGAAGTCACCCAACTTTAGGATCAGGATGGAAAGACAGTTTGTCGGCTTTCCCAAATGAGCCAACTGAATATTCCAGTAGTGCAGATATAATTGATGCTGCCAAAGCCGACGTAGGTGTACATTTATCTTCAAAAATATGGGATGTGAGCAAAATAGGTGGCACGTATGACCCGGACAATTCACCAGTACGTAATGATTTGCAGACAAGATTAACATTCAAGAATTTGCTTGTGGGAGATGTCGAAGAGAATTTGGGATTGGATACATATATATGTATGCCGGGAGATATTTTGCCGCAACCTAGCAGCGCATATATAAAGTCTAACCACGTATTCTTGGGTTGGACGGACGACAAGAGTGGCAACAGTGAGCCGTTTACAGAATTGCCAAGCGGCTACTTTGGAGAAGTGACTCTATACGCAGTCTGGGGCTTACCGGATAGTTACGTAAATGCTAATATCAAGACGAGCATTACGTCAGACAAAGACAAGATAGAGTACGACAGCGTGGACAGCATTACTCTTACTGCATTGGTTACTCATACACCGCCGTCAAGCGGAAGTATGACCAATGCCAAGCCTACATACTACTTTATACAAGACGGAACGGAGAAGACAACCACTGCAAGCGTAAAGAATAGCGGCGTATTGGAGGTAAAGACAGTCAAGGATAGCGGAGAATATACGTTTAAGTACAGACTTACAGACGGCTTAGAGCCATTGTGG
>JAIDUV010000084.1 GCA_029060025.1 Clostridia bacterium
TTGAGAGTGGAAAACGGCATTGAGATAGGCAATATATTCCAACTCGGCACCAAGTACACCAAGTCAATGGATATGACTGTGCACGGAGCAGACGGAGCGGAGTTTAATCCTATTATGGGTTGTTACGGCATAGGCGTAGGCAGAGCAATTGCGTCGATTGCGCAAGAATCCAGCGACGACAAGGGGCTTATTCTTCCGATGAGCGTAGCGCCTTGGCAAGTGCATATCTGTCCTCTGAGACTTGACGACGAAAACGTCAACGGCAAGGCAAATGAATTGTATGACAGTCTTGTTAAGCAAGGCGTGGACGTACTCTTTGACGACAGAAGCGTAGCCGCAGGAGTTAAGTTCAACGACGCAGACCTTATGGGTATGCCTATAAGAGTGGTAATTTCTCCCAAGAGTCTTGCGACCGATGAAGTGGAGATTACGATCAGAGCCACCAAGGAATGTAAGAAAGTCGCATACGCAAATGCGATTGAAGAAATCAAATCAATCATTAAAGAGCAAATGGAGCAATTGCGCGGATAGGTTATTCGCCTATGACGAGTGATATTGTCACTAAGTGAGAGTAATAAAAAGGTGTGTACTAGATGTACACACTTTTTCAGTTAAGGATAAAATTTAAAAATAATTGTTTATAGATAAGATATTCCGAGGAAGGTCATTGCGAGGTAGCAAATCAGCGCAAGCAAGGTCATCATACAGTAAATTGCAAAACCCATAAGAGCATATCTAAAGCACAACTTGCCTAGTACTGTATGGCGCTTCTTGAGCACAGTACCTACGATAGCGCCGACAGGCGGAAACAATACCGATATGACCATAAGGAAGCGCACTAGCAAAATATTGTGTTTGTCATATTTATTTTTGTCGCAAAAGGTGCGCAGTCTTTCGCCGCAAGTGGGGCAAAGGACCATATCTTCATCAATTTGCGAATTGCATTTAGGACAGTTTTTCATATTTAAATCATTATATCACACTATATCATATTTTGCAATGCTTAATTCAATCGGCTTGACGGCATATTAGAAGGTTGATAAAATATAAATATGCAATTACAGATAATAAAAGATAGATTTTGCGTATGCAAAATAGATGACGTAAATCAAGTGGATATTCAAAGCGAGTTTTTCTTTCTCGCCAAGACTCACAACGAGACGTCTTTGGTATGCTTAGAGCACGACGCTCCCAAAGATTGCGTTGCAATAGATAGATATTGGAGAGGTCTTTGCATAGTAGGTATTCTTGACTTTTCGTTGGTGGGCATACTTGCCGACATTTCGGCGGTTTTGGCAAAAGCAGGCGTACCGATATTTGCAGTGTCCACTTATGACACCGACTATATATTGGTCAAAGAGGAGAACTTTGACAGGGCTTTGGCGGCGTTGAAAGAGAGCGGATATGATATAAAGTAAATTTATTTAAAAAATATATTGCGTTGAGGCGCAATATACTTTATAATGAAAATATAATTTGTAGGCAAAGACTTGCCGTTAGGGGAAGATATGGACGAGAAGAAAAAGAAGATTATCAAGCAAAGCGTAATGATTGTCATAGCGGCATTGTTTATCATATTGGGTATTATGTCGATAGTGCAAGCCACTGGCAGCAATGCGGGACTTGGCTATATCAGCGCGATTCCAAACATCATTTTGAGATACGTCGTGGTCATAGTGACTAATGCAATAGGCATTATGCTAATGTCTGCTGCGGCAGGTACGTTTGAGGGCAAAGTCAAGACTGTCTTTGCAATCGCAGTGTGCGCATATAGCACGATAATGACGATACCGCTTTTTATGGCATTTATACTTATGTATCCTGTGGGAGCAGGCGCAACTCTGCCAGACTTTTTGGACAGTATGGTAAGAGAAATCGTAGAGGCATTCCAAGCCTTGGTAGGCAACAACGGTTGGCAACACGTGATATACACATTGGGCGCGATTATGGGAGCAATATTCATTGCCGTGCCGATATTGTCGACGTATTGTACTGTCAAAGACATAGACCTCTTTAAAGTCATTAAAGAAAAACTTACAAAGAGTGACAGCGAATAGCGTCACTCTTTTGCATTAAATACAATTTAACGTATATAAATTTATATAAAGAATATCGACAATGCAAACATACATTGCGCCGCATAGTAACTTAAAATAATATAGTAATCGTGACTTTTTGGCAACTTCAGTGACGGTGCGAACCAAGACAGACCCAGTACCGTATCAGAGGATATGAAGAGTGCGCATCCTATCAAGTTTAGAAGAGTAAATGCGTTTACGCCTCTTACGATCATAAGGTTGATGGAAGAGGTAAGTATCAGATTGAGCGCAAAATAATATATTGCAAGCATTACGTTTTGCGCTTTACTTGAAGTGAGCACTTTGCAGGCAAGTATGATATATACGATTGGCAAAACAATGAGCGTGGGAAGCAGATAAAGTTTGAATGGCTCTAAGGTCAAGAAGTTGAACATATAGCATAGATGCCCAAGGAAGAAGAACGCTACGCCCGCTGTCTGAATTAAATTTTTTCTTTTTGGATGTGAATTATAGTCGTATAGACAGAGGAATATATCTCCTATTAAACCAAGTATAAGACCCAAGATTACAGCAAGGGAATAGGACTTTTCTTTGCCGCTATGCTCGGACAGATAAAAGGCAAGTACGCCCACGGCAACAAAGCAAAGCGATCCGCACGTCTTTGCTATAAGTTCAATATCGAAGTTGCCTTTGTCTTTGGAATATGACTTGAAGACGCCAAAAGCAATACAAACCGCCACCAAAATATACATTATTACTTCCATAATTATATTAAACTATAAATTATGGTAAAAGTCAATACTATATATGTACTATTTTGACAAAATATGGATATTTTGGAAGGTTAATCAGTTTTTATTATTTTTACTTGAGATAATTCCGCCAATCGAGCCTATAATAGCGCATAGGAAAGATCCTATGACGATTATTATCCAATACGGATGCCATAGAGAAAATATAACGCCTAAAATCAAATAAGTTAATGAGCAAGCAAGCATTAGCGTGCCGCAAATAGCGCCGATATAGGGATTTTCTCCGCGTTCTTTTTTCCTATTACGCTTTTGCGCGTTGAACAAGTCAAATATTATGCCAATTATTCCGCAAGACAAGGTACATATCGGGATTATTATCCAATAAGGCGACCACAAATTCCAAATCGCGCCTATCAATAAGTAGGATATCAGACCAAGGAAAAATACGCTTGCGCACACGACGCCGCATACGCTTTCCAATACTGATTTTTCGTCCTCTTTTCCTCTTGTGAAAATATGCTTTTTGATATCGTCAAAGTCGAATACTTTTGAATTGTATTCTTCCGACGTAGTTTCGTATTTAAAATCTTGATTATTATCGTCATTATTTATACTGCGTTTGCCGTCTAGCAATTCGTCTACGGTCACGCCCAATATCCTTGATAAAGGCAATAGCAGACTTGTCTCAGGCATTGCTTCGCCAGTCTCCCATTTTGACACGGCTTTGTTGGTCACGCCCAAAAGGTCGGCAAGTTGGGCTTGAGTCATACCTTTTTCCTTGCGCAGGGTATATAAAAAGTCTCCGAATTCGTTCATAATCGATTCTCCTTTATTGCTTTGCAGTGATATTTTAAATCATTTTCAGGTTGTTTTTCAATAGAATTAAGTCGAATATAAGTAGAATCGAGAGGTTTTTAGTGGAATTATGTATTGCCATAGCAAAAACCCGACGCGTTTTGCGTCGGGGCGATGGAAAGTCTTAAATCACTCTTTTGGCATAATTCCGTAATAGTGCTTGACGTTCATATCCTCGGGGATATTTTTACAGTGCTGACCGAGCAGATACCATTCGCGGTGGGTGCCGTGGTCGGTAGCGCAACCTATCAAAGTGTCGTGTCCTTTCCAGTGCTCTTTGACGTGTCTGCCGAGTATTTCAAAGGATTGCGCGTGGTGGTCGAGCGCTTTTTGCGAGCGTTTGGAATTTGGGTGTGAGCGGTGCATCACGTCGTCAAATTCTTGATTGTATACGACTATGAAGTCATACTTATCTTGCTTTATGATTTCGACGGCACGAGCAATTACTTCGTTGTCATAATCTTCAAGATAATAATCCATATCTTTGCCATTAAAAATTTTGGACAGAGAAGAGTTCTTTACTGTGACTATGCAAGGCTTCTTGCCTGCGCGTATAAGCGCGTCAAAAATACTGTCTATCGTAATAAGCGATTTGACGTAACGCTGTATGCCGTGTATTTCCGGACTTGCGCCGGTATACATACTGCCAAAGCAAACGGGAGTCTTAGGAGGGATTACCGTCAGCATATTGAGTTCAAAGGGCGCGTATTCGCGCATAGGCTCAAACTTATCGGAGTATTTCTCGTAAGACCACTGACCTATAGCGTCGGGGTTGTACATAAGTATTCTGTCGACGGCTCTGCCTTCCGTCTTTGCCATTGCGTAGTCGACGAGTTCATCGATCACTCCTTCGGAATGTTTAGGCGGCTCAACGCCCATTATTTTGCATAGACTGCCTGTCAGTTTTGTTAGCGGCGTAGTATTGAATTGCATATCAACCAAGTTCCTTTATCAATGCTTCTTTTTCTGCTTTTTCCTCGTCCGTCAACGTATCGTTTTCGCCTGCGCGTTGTTTTTCGAGGAAGTATTTTATTCTTGTCAACTTTTGGTCAGTGACTTTATATTTCAATGACGCCCATATCGCAAGACTTATCATAACGACTACGACTATTCCAAAGAGTATGCGGATAGCCATAGTAACTTTTGCGGGGTACGCGTCCAATTCTTTATTATATATTTTTTCCGTACATTCGCTGTAGCCTACGCAGGCGAGGACTATCAGCACGATGCTTTGCGCAATAGCGGTACCAATCTTGCGGGTGAAAGTCATAAGACCGCTGTAACATCCGGTATCTTTGACGCCTGTCTTGAGTTCTGCCACGTCTTGCGTGTCGGGGAAGATCATCCAAGGCATCATTTGCGCGCCGCCAAAGCCCACGCCCATTATTGCCGAGCATAACAACAGCAACCAACTTACGCTTGTGTTCGTCGTATTGGGGAACACTGCCAGCCCCAGCGCGCCGAGAATATAGCACGGCAGCCCCCAGCGGTATACGAATTGTTTGCCTTTGGTATTCTTGAGTTTCATATTCAAAGGATAGGTTATTGCCGCCATTACCATCATAGGCGCGACGATAAACAGCGAACTCATTTTCATACCGAATATAGTTATGCTTGGCACTACCGCAGTGACGTAATATAGCACCAGCGCCGATATGAAGTCATAACAGCCGAATGCCATAAGATACATCATCAAGTGGTATCTATAAGACTTATTTTTGAGCGGTACGGCATAACTTTTGAAAGAGAACTTGCTCTTTTTCGTTTCGTCATAAGGTATGCGCTCTTTGCTGAATACGCCGACGAGCACGGTTGCCACGCCGAATATCACTCCGCAAAGTATTGCTACGACAAGGAAAAATCCAGTCTCGTTGATTGCGCCGTACATAGAAGTTTCACCTTTGAGGTACGCCGAATACGCTTCGGTAGCCGCCGACGGTATCAAGAAGAAAAGTCCCGAGCATACCAAAGAGAAGAGCAGTTTGATTGAATTTGCTTTATTGCGCTCCTTGAAATCACCGGAGATTTCTGCGCTCAACGACGCGTAAGGCACTTGCGAAATAGTGTTGATAGTGCAGAGCAGGAAATAACCTACGCAAGCGTAAACAATTCTCAAGCCTTGATTTTGGATATTCTTTGCCCACGGCATAAACATTATTGCAAATGCCACCGGCACGAGCGCGCCGCCTATGATTATCCACGGTCTGCGCCTGCCTATCTTAGTGCGAGTGTTGTCGGATATTACGCCCATAAGCGGGTCGGATATTGCGTCCCACACCTTTGATACGACGATGATTATTGCAGCGTAAAGTTCTGCATTTTTGATACCCACAAGCACGAGATTGGTCAAGAAGAATGACAGCACCACGCCAAGTAACGCGGCGTAACCGCTACCGTAGATTTCTCCGCCGCCGTATGCAATCTTTTCCCAAGTCTTCATAGGCGGAGCAGTGTAACCGCCTGATGTGGCGTTATCTTCTTTTGCGGTGTCGCGCACAATGTCTTTGTCGTCTGTCATAATTTCACCTTAATATTATAATAAAATATTTTAATCAATATATATAATTATATCTTGCTTTTGCTTGCGCTGTCAATAGGCAGAAAGGCAAAACCGCTCAAAAAAGAAAAGTTGAACAAATTTGCAAATAATTGTTGCAAAACACATAAGTTATTGACTTGCAAAGCGCAGTTATCGTATAATACTTGCAAAGGATTTAGTATGAATAAATTTGAGATAATTGACGAAAGCAAATGGAAGAGAGCCCAGCACTGTGCGGTGTTTCGTAACTGCGTAGAGCCGTCGTTTTGCGTGACTTTTGAGTTGGACATTACGCATTTTTTGAAAAGAGTAAAATCTTTGAATTATTCTTTTACTATGTCTATGATTTATGCCGTAACAAAATGCGCTAACGGAATTGAAGAGTTTAGATACAGATTTGTCGACGGACAGGTAGTATTGTTTGATAATATCGACACGTCTTTTACTTACCTTGACAAAGAAAGCCAACTTTTTAAGGTCGTCAACGTCAAGATGCAGGACAGTATGGAAGAATACGTTAAAGTCGCGCTTGAGACGGCAGAAAATCAAAAAGAGTATTTTACAGGACCGCTCGGAAATGACATATTTCAATTCTCGGCTTTGCCGTGGATACCTTATACGCATATTTCTCATACAAATTCCGGCAAAAAAGACAACGCTACGCCTTTATTCGATTTTGGAAAATATTTTGAGAGAGACGGCAAGATTATTTTGCCTTTTTCGGCTCAGGCGCATCACTCTTTTGTCGACGGTCTGCATATAGGCAAGTTGTATGACAGTATACAAAAGTATCTTAATGAATTTTAATACGACAGGAGAAGACAATGGACAACATCAAATCTTTTGAACTAGATCACGACAAAATAGCGCCGGGCTTTTATTGCCTTGGCGAGGCAAACGGAGTATATACCTATGATATGCGATTTAAATATCCCAACAAGGGCGATTATATATCTTACGCTGCGCTTCATTCTATCGAGCATCTTTTTGCGGTCGTCATTCGCAACAGTGATATAAAAGACAAAGTGGTTTATTTCGGACCTATGGGCTGTCGCACAGGTTGCTATCTTTTGCTTTTCGGCATACAGGAGCAGGAGGCAAAGCGCGTCACTATAGAATGCCTCAAGAAGTGCTTGTCGCTCGACTACGTGCCGGGGACTACTCAAAAGGAGTGCGGCAACTTCAGAGAACATAATCTTGAAGAGGCAAAGAGCGAGATTGCCAAGTATCTTGACGTGTTGACAAGGTAATTGAGATTTATGATTTCAATGAAAAAGCGCAAAAGGCTCTCGCGGTCTTTTGCGCTTTAAACTTCATTTTACACTCAAATTATTGACATACTTATAGTCTTGTGATATATTATGGCTTGTTGATATATCAACAAGTGAGCGCTTGTATGCGACTTGCAAATCAAAGGTCGATAATCAGCGAGGCAGAGATATGATTGACAGATTCAATACTTTTACGACATTGATAAACAAGATTTCAAGGAGCATACTCAAGATCAAAACCAAAGAGATGAGCAAGTTTGGGCTCAAAAGCACTCACGTGTCCTGTCTCTATTATATGTATAAAAACGAGGGGAAACTGACGGCAAGACAACTTTGCGATATATGTCAAGAGGACAAGGCGGCTATATCGCGTTCGTTGGAGTACCTTGAAGAGCACGGATACATTTCTTGTGACGCGAAGAAAGAAAAGAGATACAAAAGTCAACTTTGTCTTACGGAGCAAGGTGAAAAGACAGGCAGGGAAATAGCAGAGATAATTGACAATATTTTATCAAAGTCGGATATGGGATTGACTAAGGACGAAATGGCTGTTTTCTACAAATGCTTGGGAGTGTTAAGCAAAAATCTTGAAAACATTAGCGAGCGCGAATGATATAGACCTCTCCACTGCGGTCGAGGCGACATAATACGAATAACTTAAAAAGTATTGTAAATGAGGTTGGTATGGAAAGAGAAGAAATATTGACTTATATTGAAAAGCAAAAGGCGGAACGCGCTTTTTGGGATTATAAAGAGAGAATAAAGGCGCTTAAGAAGTTGTATCAAAACATACTGCTTATGAAAGACGACATTTTTGCCGCGCTCAAAGCAGACCTCAACAAGAGCGAAGTTGAGAGTTATACGACCGAAATAGGAATGGTGCTTTGCGAAATATCTTATATGTTAAAGCATATCAAAAAGTTTTCTCGCCCAAAGAAGTTGAGAAGCGAGTTGTTTCAATTTCCTGCAAAGAGCGTGATAATGCCGTGTCCTTACGGTTGCGTACTTGTTATGAGCCCTTGGAATTATCCTTTTATGCTTTCTATTGAGCCTATGGTTGACGCAATCGCCGCAGGCAACAGCGTAGTTCTCAAACCCAGCAGATATTCGCACAACACTTCTTGCGTAATAGAAAAACTTGTCGAAAAGACTTTTGATAAAAACCAAGTTATCGTTGTAAGCGGCGGTAGAGAAGAAAACGCCTTTTTGATGGAACAAGACTTTGACTATATTTTCTACACAGGCAGTACTGCCGTGGGTAAGATAATAATGCAAAAGGCGGCAGAGAAATTTACGCCAATCACTTTGGAAATGGGTGGAAAAAGTCCTTGCATCGTCGACGCTACGGCAAATATTCCGCTTGCGGCAAGACGTATAGTATTTGGCAAGTTCCTCAATTCTGGGCAGACGTGCGTATCGCCCGACTTCGTCTATTGCGACAAGAGCGTAAAAGAACAGTTGGTTGAAGAACTCAAAAAGCAAATCGCAATACAATACTCCGACGACCCATTGGCAAATGAGAATTATCCAAAGATGATAAATCAAAAGCACTTTGACAAGGTGAGAAAGTATATTGACAGCGACAGAGTGCTCTATGGCGGAAAAGTCGACGAAGAAAAACTCAAAATTCAGCCGACGTTGCTTGACTCGAATTTTGACTGTGACGAGATGAATTGCGAAATGTTTGGACCGGTGTTGCCGATAGTCGCGTTTGATAATCTTGACGAAGCGATCGCAAAAGTCAACACTACGTCCGCGCCGCTTGCGCTTTACTTCTTCTCAGAGAGCAAGCAAAATCAAGAAAAAGTCACGTCGCGTTGCAAATTCGGCGGAGGCTGTCTCAACGACACTATTATGCAGATAGCGTCGTCTAGGTTGCCTTTCGGCGGACTTAAGCAAAGCGGTATGGGGCAGTATCACGGCAAAGCAGGTTTTGATACCTTCACGCATTACAAGAGTATCATCGACAAAAAGACTTGGTTTGACTTGCCTGTGCGCTATCAGCCGTATACGGATAAGCATTATAAATTGATAAAGAACTTTATGAAATAAGGAAAAATTTTATGCCAAATCTAAGTGAGTTTTGTACTTGCAAAGATACAAAGTGTCCGTTGCATCCTACCAATCACGATAAGGGGTGTTCGCTTTGTATCGCAAAAAATCTCAAAAGGAGAGAAATACCAAGTTGTTTTTTCAACTTAGCCGACCCGGATATGAAAAGACAAGGGTATTCGTTTGAGGACTTTGCAGACGTAGTTAAGAAATGATAATAAGGTATAATGCCATTGACGCTCGCACAATATGTCATTTCGACCGTAGTGAAGCGAAGTGGAGAAATCTCAATTACTTCCAATGTCATTTCGAGCGAAGTGGAGAAATCTCAAACCTAATTTAAATAATAAAAAATTGCAACGCAAAATAAAAGCGTTGCGATTTTTTATCCAACTAAAATACTAATTTAATTAAGATTTTTCACAATTCCAAAAAAAGTATACTTTTACTGACTGCCTGCGAAAAGGCGTATTTTTTC
>JAIDUV010000085.1 GCA_029060025.1 Clostridia bacterium
AGTCCGCCCGAAGTGAGGAAACTTCTGCACTTGGTGCGCTTGGAATATTGAGCCGCCCACATTTGGTGCTGACCTACGTCTGTGACGATAATTCCGTCCTCGCCTATCTCGTCGGATATTGCTTGAATAATTTGGTGAGGTCTCAGTACGCCCTCTTTGTCCTTTGGCTGATAATCGTATTTTTTCCACTCGGTTATTTGAGCAAGCCACTCGTCGTGATTTGCCTTTTTGACAAGAGGCAAAATAGCCGTCAAAACTTCTTTCACGTCGCCTATTACGCTCAAATCACTCGTGACGTTTTTGTTGATTTCAGCAGCGTCAATGTCAATGTGAATGACCTTTGCCTCGCGGATAAACTTCTCTTTTGCAGTGGCAACTCTGTCGGAAAATCTAGTGCCTACGGCAATGACGAGATCACTGCCTGCGATAGTTCTGCCCGCCGACATTGAGCCGTGCATACCGATAAGTCCAAGATTGAGTTTCTCTCCCCAGCCGAGTACGCCTGCCGCCATAAGCGTGTGCGTGGCGGGTATTTGCGCCTTTTGCATAAGTTCTAAAAGTTCTTTTTCGCCTTGGGAGATAAGTACGCCGCCGCCGAAAAGTATCGCAGGACGCTTAGCATTGTTGATAAGGTCTGCCGCCTGCTTAATGACGCTTGCGTCAGCCTTGACGTATTCGTCGGCTTGCGCCTTAGGCATTGGCGAAAATTCGCATACGTTGGAAGTGACGTCCTTGGGAATATCTACAAGGACAGGTCCCGGTCTTCCGCTTTGAGCAATTCTGAATGCTTCTCTTATTACGTCGTGAAGTTCTTCTACGTTGCGTACTACAAAGTTATGTTTAGTAATCGGCATAGTTATGCCCGCTATGTATACTTCTTGGAAAGAGTCAAGTCCGATAAGAGACGTGCCTACGTTGCCTGTGATTGCGACCATTGGTACGCTGTCCATAAAAGCCGTAGCAATACCGGTAATAAGATTGGTTGCTCCCGGTCCAGACGTGGCAAGAACGACGCCTACTTTTCCTGTCGCTCTGGCATAGCCGTCTGCGGCGTGCGAAGCGCCTTGCTCGTGAGCCGTCAATACGTGCTTGAGTTTGTCCTGATACGCATATAATGCGTCGTAAATATTGAGGACGGAACCGCCCGGATAACCGAAAATGGTGTCAACGCCCTGCTCTAATAATGACTCTATTAAGATTTGTGAACCGTTTAACTTCATAATCACTCCATTAGTACGCTATTCAATAACTTATATTATAATATTTTAGCCGTATTGTCAAGCATTTGTTATTTATGTTTGACTCAAAGGTAGGCAATGAAAATCTAAAATACATCTTTTTTTTACCTTTCTCCCTTTTCGCCAAAATTGAGAGACTTCTCATTCTATCCACACCTTCACAACACGCTGTTGTTGAGCGGTCGAAATGACATCATATTTTCTCAAAGTATTTGCGACTTTGGAGAGTGGTGTGATTTTCGTCCGTGCACTAGCAACCGAGCGGTGAGCGTACTTCCGTACGTGACCCCGAGGGCGTCTAGTCGTTAGGGCGAAAGGCGCGCCGCTATACAAAGTCGGTCACTCCAACCCCATTAACTCTAAATAAATATTAGCATAATCGGTACGCCCCTTTTTAATACACTCAATTGCGCCTGACGGATGTCTATCCAGTACGCCAGTGATAAGGTAAGGTATATCGTAGCCCCATACGAGTCCGCTCTCTTTGAGTTTGAGCATCTCTTCTTCGATAAACTTGAGAATTGGATGCAACTTATATTTTGGATTTTTCAAAAAGCCTATCAACAACTCAAGCGGACAGTTGCCTGCGCCTCTGCCGAGAGAATTGACAGTTGCGTCGAGATAGTTGACTCCGCAAGCCACGGCGTCAATGGTATTGGCAAAAGCAAGTTGTTGATTATTATGCGCGTGAATGCCCACAAACTTGTTGTACTTCGCTCCCATATTGAGATACTTATCGGCGAGTTTTCTCGTCTGCTCCGGATAGAGCGAGCCGTAACTGTCAACAAGATATACTCCGTCAGCCGAAGAATTGCCTATAAGATCCAACGCCTCTTGGAGATCGCTCTCGTTGGCGTGAGATATTGCCATAATATTTACGGCAGTTTCGTAGCCCTTCTTGGAACAGTTTTCCACCATCTCCAAAGCGGCGGGAATAGTGTTGATATAACTTGCTACTCTCACCATATCTATTACGCTTTCGTCCTTGGGGATAATATCCTTGTCGATATTGGTTCTGCCCACGTCTGCCATAACGGCAATCTTGAGATCGGTATCATTGTTGCCGACGATATCTCTCAAATCTTTTTCGTCGCAGAATTTCCATTTGCCGAACTTATTCTTGTCGAAAATCTCGCTTGAAGCCTTATAGCCGAACTCCATATAATCTATGCCTGCCTGAATATTCATCTGATACAACTTCTTGACAAAATCGTCTTCAAAATAGAAATTGTTGACAAGTCCTCCGTCTCTCAACGTGGCGTCAATAACCTTGATTTGCGGGCTGAATGATAATAAAGTTCTCTTTCCCATAAATGGCTCCTTTGCTTACATTTATATAATTTCTATATATTTTAGCATATTTTTTTAGATAATGCAATATATATTTATATTTACTTGTCTTCTTTAATTTTATCGGTATTGGATTGTATTTTATCCTCGCCGTATTTCGGATTAGGCGCTTTGCCTTTTCTTGCCATAACTTCTTGGAAGACGTCCTGTATGGTTATTCCACAAGCCTCGGCAAGCACGAGCGAGTGATAAAGCAAGTCGGATAACTCGCCTACGAGTTCGCCTTTCTTGCCTGCCACGGCGGCAATTACCGTCTCCGTTGCTTCTTCGCCGACCTTTTT
>JAIDUV010000086.1 GCA_029060025.1 Clostridia bacterium
TTGCAAGAGTTGCACAACAAAAAATCCATTGCCGAAGACGGCGAGTTTGCCCTCGAAGTAATGAGATATATCAATAAGAAAATCAACGAGTTTAAGGAAGAAGACCACGTATTGTACGCAATGTACGGCACTCCGGCAGAGAGCCTTTGCGGATTGCAAGTAGAGCAATTCAGAAAACAGTACGGCATCGTGGAAAACGTAAGCGACAGACCTTACGTGACCAACTCTTTCCACTGCCACGTATCGGAAGACCTTTCGCCTATTCAAAAGCAAAACCTTGAAAACAGATTTTGGGATTTGCTCAACGGCGGCAAGATACAGTATGTAAAATACCCAATCGACTACAACAAAGAAGCAATTCGCACGCTCATAAGAAGAGCAATGGCAATGGGCTTCTATGAAGGCGTCAACCTATCCTTGGCATATTGCGACGACTGCGGTCACCAAGAATTGAGTATGGACGTATGCCCCAAGTGCGGAAGCAAAAACCTCACGAAAATCGAGAGAATGAACGGATATCTCTCATACTCGAGAGTAAAGGGAGATACGCGTCTCAACGAAGCAAAAATGGCAGAAATAAAAGATAGGAAGAGTATGTAATTATGCGATACCACAATATTACAAAAGACGATATGCTCAACGGCGACGGATTGAGAGTAGTTCTTTGGGTCGCAGGTTGCAACCACCACTGCAAAGAGTGCCAAAACCCTATCACTTGGGACGTCAACGGCGGACTTGAATTTACCGACGCCGAAAAGAAAGAAATCTTTGACGAACTCGACAAGTCTTACGTATCGGGAATTACTTTCTCGGGCGGAGACCCCCTCCACCCTGCCAACAGAGACAGCGTATTGGCGCTTGCAAAAGAGATACGCAAGAAATATCCCAAAAAGACTATTTGGCTTTACAGCGGATATGAGTGGGAAGAAGTAAAAGATTGGGATATCGTCAAATATCTCGACGTAATGGTCGACGGCAAGTTCAAAATCGAACTCCTAGACCCAAAACTCTATTGGAAAGGCTCTTCCAATCAAAGAGTTATCGACGTGCCCGCCACGCTAAAAACAGGCGAAGTGGTATTGCACGCATAGTACTAAACAGTCAACAAAAGAAATACGATATACACAAAAGACAAAACGAGAGCAATCTGCTCTCGTTTGTTTTATGCTTACGCTATATTTGGCGGTTCGTCACAGTCGCAATTGTCGTCGTGGTCTTGAGATATATGCCCTACTACGTTTGCTCTTTGCATTATCGATTTATATTGACTGTGGAAATAATCGAGTTTATAATCGTAATCAATTCTCAAAGAACTTCCACCATTAAAATAAAGATTATCAACTCTGTCTCTTTCTATTTTTATTGAACTGCCATCGGCAAAAATACACTCGTAATAATACGTACCGCCCGTAGTAATTAAGTCGTACTTCTTGCTTTTTATAAAATCTGCATCTTTTTGAATAGCCAACCAAGCCTCTGCGATAGCGCTTATTGCCTCGTCTCCCTCTTTGCTATCTCCTTTCTTTACTCCGAATATCGTACCGTGCAGAGTCACCGTCATTGGCGCATCACTGATACGCACTTCTACGATATTATCTATCGAGAAATCATAATCTTCTAGCGGCTTGACCTTTATCCAACTGCCAACACACGCCGTAGAAAGTGTCGCTGTCAATATCGTAAAAATCAATACCGTAAAAACAAATATTTTTCTTTTCATAATTCCCCTCCTTTATAACTAAAGTGTAACATAACATTTGCATTATTACAATACCCCTCTATAAATAGACTATAATATTTTAAAAGAAAAACGGCGAATAGGTTTGCCCTTTTCGCCGTTTGCATTACTTAAATCAAATATCTTACTTTGTAGTAGAGCCAAATCCGCCGTCACGCTTTGCGCTGACTTCATCGTCTACCGTTATGCCATACTCGATAAATATGCCTTGGATAAAGCCGTCGCCTTTATTTACGACTACAGTCTTATTTTCATTGGTAGCATTGGTAAGTTTGCAGAAAATATGTCCCTCATTGGAAGAATGGAAATAATCGCTGTCGATAATGCCTACCGTGTTGTTGAGTTGCAATCTGAACTTGAATCCAAGACCGCTTCTCGGATAGCATTTAAGCACCCAATTTTCTTCAATCTCGACGCGAATACCTGTGGGTATCTTTATAGTCTGATTGGGAGCAAGTTCTATCTTAACAGGGGCAAAAAAGTCGTATCCTGCCGAGCCAGTAGTCGCTCTCTTTGGCAACTTTATATCGTCGTATATAGCCTTGACGTCGTCCCCCTCTCCAAACGTATCAAGCCAATCTTTATTGAATTGCTCAAACGAAACTTTGTGAAATTTTGCTACTCTTTGCATAATTTATCTCCTAAATGTATAGTTTTATATAATTTAAAATATTATCTCAAATATTTATAGTCTCAAATTAAGTGACACGGCAACTATAGGACTAGAATGTGGCGAGTTCTTGCTCTGGCTTTGTAGTCTTTTCTATAGAAATAGCCTCAAATACAGGACCTACTCCCTCGTACACTTCGTGCTTTCTGAACTTAACTTTTGCGGTTATCTTTACCCAATCGCGTTTTTTAAGAGCAATGACCTGCTTATACTCGCACACGAAAGCGCCGTAAAAAATATCCGCTTCGCAACACGTCATAATGTGTCGTCCAAGCACTATTGTATTTTTGGGCAACGTGTCGTCTACTGCAACTATCCCCTTAAAAGAAAGTATCTTGCCGTCATACTTGTTGCCTTCTTCGCAAATATCTCTATAAAATTCTGCGTAGTCCTCGTCCTTTATCTCGACTATGTCGGCATTGAGATCAAACGGCAATGGATCGGGAATTTTATCTGGCTCGACGTGTCCGTCAGTATATTCGTACAATATTTCGATTTTTCTGCCTGCCGCCCTTACAATCTTGTGAAACTCTGCTTTGTCCTTTGAATTGTCAAAGCGGTTGAATATAACAGCCTCGCTGCACTGCATTTTGTCAAACGTAAGTTGACGCATATTGGCGTTGAAGTTGAGGAAAGTATTGCTGTCGGCAATCATAAGTATTTGCGCCATTGTCCAATTAGAAGGTATCACGTCAAAGAATTTGCTTACTTCCAACATTCCGTTGTATTCCACTATTACGCGCTGAATAGCGTGCTTATTAGCAATTGTTTCTAGCACTTCGTCATTGATATCTTCTATGTCTTCGACGTATTCTATATGAACGTTGGGAGAAGCAAAATACTTGGGCTGATATTCCTCTTCGCCCTCTTCAAAGACAAGGAGCAACGTCTTCTCGCCCTCGTTGAACCTGTCGTCGGTCATCATTTCTTGAATGAATCTCGTCTTTCCGCTTTCTAAAAAACCTGTGAATAAATATACAGGTATCTCCATTTTTCTATCCATTATCAAGCCTTTACTCCAAACAACTGAGTGAGTTTTTGCTCATTTATCTTGCTGCCTATTACGCAAATTCTGCCGATTACTTCGCCGCCGCCGTATCTGACGTCAACTTCTTCGGGTACGTAATCAAAGTGAATCCACTTTCCGTCCACTGCGCCGACAATGCCTTTTGCTCTCAAAATCACGCCGTATTCTCCGCTGTCAAGGCTTTGCAAAATATCCTTGATTTGCTCTTGAGTATATTTGCAAGCAGTCTCCACTCCCCAACTCGAAAATACCTCGTCTGCATCGTGTCCGTGATGGTGGTGATGTCCGCAACTGCACTCCTCGCCGTGGTCGTGATTATGGTCGTGCTCGTGGTGGTGACCGCAGCCACATTCTTCGCCGTGGTCGTGGTGATGTTCGTGCTCGTGATGGTGACCGCAGCCGCACTCCTCGCCGTGGTCGTGATGGTGTCCGCAACTGCACTCCTCGCTGTGGTCGTGATGGTGATGTCCGCCGCATACAGGACATATTTCCTCTTCTTCGAGTTTTTTCAATTCACTCGCGAGCGTAGACGTATTCGTCATTGCCTCAAAGATTTTTTCGCCCGATATATCTTCCCACGGCGTAGTGACTATCACAGCCTTGTCGTTGAGAGCCTTGACGGTATCAAGACAGTATTGCAACTTATCCTCGGATATACCCGCCGTGTGCGACAATACAACGCACTTTGCCTGCTCTATTTGGTTTTTGTAAAACTCACCGAAGTTCTTCATATACATCTTGCACTTCTTAGCGTCTACGACTGCCGTCAACGAAGATATCTCGCTGTTCGGAAGGTCTGCTGACAACACCGCTTGCAAGACGTCGCTCAACTTACCGACGCCTGACGGCTCGATAACAATTCTGTCGGGAGCGTACTCATCATACACTTTGCCCAGCGCCTTTTTGAAATCTCCCACAAGCGAGCAGCAAATACATCCGCTATTCATTTCATTGATTTGCACGCCTGCGTCTTTCAAAAAACCGCCGTCTATACCGATATCTCCAAACTCGTTTTCTATAAGCACAATCTTTTGTCCTTTGAGCGCCGACGAAAGGAGTTTTTTTATCAAAGTAGTCTTTCCTGCTCCCAAAAATCCCGAAATAATATCTATTTTTACCATAGTCTACTCCTTATACTTTTACTTTCTTTTATTATGTATTTTACCACTTATCCGCGACTTTTACAACACTAATTTCAATCTCAGCCAAGAAATCTCAATACGATTGCCTATCTTGTCAAAACAAACGTAGATATTGAATTGGCAGGAACTTTGACGTCTCCGCCGAAGTCGTATTCCCTTGTCTGCCAATTTACGTCACTGTCTGTCAACACCTCTTTGACGCGGCTGTATCCGCTGACACCGTTCAATACTATCCTGTGCGACTTTTTGCTGTCGTTGAGTATTACTACAGTGATACTGTCGTCGGGATTCTTAAAGGCTGCGCACTCCACGCCGTTTATTCCCAAAAAGTCGCTGTAATTTGAAGATATCCTTACGCTTCCTCTATCTATATACTTTGAGAAATGCCCCATCACGTAATATCTCTTTGTGACGTCAAGGCTTGATATTCCACCGTCATTCTTAGTCCAATATACAAGACCGTCCTCATAGCCGCCTTTTGCTATTGACAGCCAATGGCTCCAGTCAGTAGCGTCAAGTATCGCAACGTCGCGCATAATAACTTTTCCGCAACGCAATCCCATATCTATACTCTCGTCAACATTCCACTCTAAAGTGCAATACTCGCTCATACTAATGCTGATGTTGGGATAATATTTCGCCATATAATCTGCAAAGATTTCTCTATAGAACACGCTTTCGTTTGCGCCGTAGGAATGTAGAGAAATATGCGTGATATCTTGGAAAAACTCGTACTTTTCAAATTCAGTCATATACTCGTTGAACTTGGTGCGAGTAGATAGAATCATCTTGTAATTTCCACTCTCGAATATGTCCATCTCAAAATTTGTGTCGTGAGACTTGTTAAATTCTTTAAGCGCATTATAGAAAGTATCGTAAAACTTCGCTAGAGGCTTTGGATCAAAGTGACATCCCTCTTGCGAGGCGTCGTCTCCGCCCCATTTCCATTGAGGTTCGTTGACAGGAGAAATGAGTATCTCTATATTTCTGTTATAACGACGTACGTAATTATTATAAATATGCTCCACTATGACTAGTAAATACTGCGAAAAGGCTTCATAACACTCCTCTTTGAGATTGTTATCGTAATAATTTTCTCCGTGCGTCTTACCGTTTTTTGTCATAAGATAGTGCGGAGAATTTGCAAAGAAAACTATTCTCTCTATATTACCTGTCGCAAGCGCTCTGTCAAACAAATCGAGCGTGGCTTGATCTCTTGTGAAATCGTAATTGCTTTCGTCGGCAAAGACTTTGTAATTTCCGTCAAAATTGTCTGCGACAAAAAAACTTTCCGCGCCTCTCAACGGATCCTCATAGTTATCTACTTCAACTCCGCCGGCGCCAATATTGTATCTAAAAGTATTGAGAGCCAATCCGCTATCGCCGTATAGCATCTCCATAGCGGCATTTTTGAGATTGACGTCTTCTTGCGCGCCCAAGTCTTGATAAATCCACGCAGACGACGCGCCAAAGCCTTGCATAGTCTGAAAGCGCTTTGAAGTGTCAATCGTGATTGCCGTCGTAGAAAACGTCACCGTCAAAGCGTATATTCCTAACATAAAAGCCAGCGCCAATATGACGATAACAACGCTTGCGGTAATTCTCAAAATTTTCTTTGTCATAGTTTATTCTTCCTCTGATAAAGGTTGAGTCATAATATAAGTAGCGACAGACTTTGCAGGCACGGTGATATATCCGTCGTATTTATACTCTGCCGTCACCCAATTTTTATCTTGAGTCGTGACGATTTCTTGGATGTTTTCATAACCGCCTTTAATCTTTATATCCTTGTCTCTGCCACTGTCATTGATGACAACCAAAACGATACTGCCGTCGGGTCTTTTGAACGCAACGCAATCTACGCCGTTGAAACCGAAAGAATCGTTGTAATCTGATCTAATGCGCACGCTGCCTTGAGGTATATATCTGGTGAACTGCCCCATAGTGTAATATCTCTTAGTTACGTTTATTTCGTCGACGCCGTTCCAATATACAAGTCCGTCTTCATAGTCATACGTCGATACAGAAAGCCAGTAATTCCAACTCACAGCATTTACAATACCGAGATCTCGTAAAATGACCTTTGCCGAGTAAATCCCCATATCAATACTGCTGTCTACTTTTTCTTGCATAACGCAATATTCGCTTACTCTCACGTTTATTCCACCCTGAATATTTTTGACGTAATTGTGAAATCTTACTCGCGCCAAATCTTCAAGGTTGACCCCATAAGAATGTACCGATATGCCGTCCAACTCGGCAAACCAATCATACTTTGCAAGTTCTTGGATATAAGTCTGCACCTTTGCTTTAGCATCTCGCATTTTGTAATTTCCGCTCTCGAATATATCCATTGCAAAATTTAAAGACTTACTTTCGTTGTAATTTGCAAGTTGTTTATTAAAGACGTCATAAAACTTAGCAAGGTCTTTTGGGTCAAAATGGCATCCTTCTTGAGACGCGCCTTCTCCGCCCCAATCCCATTGCGGCTCATTGACCGGAGAAATACGCACTACGATACTTGGATCATACTTGCATATCACGTGTGTATACAAATAATCTACTATGACCAAAAGATATTGACAATAAGCCTCATAGCACTCCGGCTTGAGATTGTTTTGCTTTTTCTCATCACTGTGCGTCTTACCGTTGAGCGTCATAAGATAATGAGGTGAATTTGCAAAAAATACGACTTCTTTGACATTGCCGAGAGCCAATGCCTTTTCAAAAAGCGTCATCACTCCTCTATCTCTTGTGAAGTCGTAGTTATTCACGTCGGAAAATACCGAGTAATCTCCGCTAAATCTGTCCGCAATAAAAAAACTTTCCGCGCCGCGTAATTTATCCTCGTATAAATCAAGTTCCGCGCCGCCTGCGCCGACGTTGTATCTGAAAGTATTTAGTCTCAGTCCGCTGTCACCGTAGAGCATCTCAATAGTTTCGTCTTTAAGATCCTCGTTGTCATATATACCCAACGCTTGATATACCCACGCCGACGACGCACCAAAACCTTCCATAGTCTGGAAAGTATCCTCTTCTTTTAGCGTAATGACTGTCTTTGCAAAGTTTACGCCCAAAGCGTAGCACCCAAAAGCCGAGCCTAATATTGCAACAACGATAAGCAATCCAACAAGCGTAATCAAAGCAACGCGCTTTCTAGAAAACTTTTGTCTTTGCTTTTTACTTTTCGAATGTTTTTCTTTTAAATCTTTTTCGTCCATAATTGATTTTTCCATACGATTTAATTTTAGCACGACTTTATTTGTTTGTCCATACATTTTAAAAAAGAAAAATTCAATCCACTTGAAGGAAAATTTCAATGTAGCAATGAAATAGTTTAAAAGGGGCAAGACTTTCGCCCTACCCTTTACTTCTTACTTTTATATCCCCATACCACAGGTCTATTGTTATTATTCCAATTACTATACCATCCTTTTGGCTTACTTTCCGCCTCACAATAGATAATTAAATTACTGCATTTTGAGAATGCGTAGTTACCTATGCTCGTTACACTGCTTGGTATTACTATACTTGTTAAACTGCTACAGCCCCAGAATGCTTGGAAACCTATGCTCGTTACACTGCTTGGTATCTCTAGGCTTTTCAAACTACTACAGCCAACGAATGCATTTTCGCCTATGCTTGTTACACTGCTTGGTATTACCAAGTCAGTTACTAACTCATTGTTTAAATATAGATTCTTCGCATAGAATAATGGATTGGCGTAATAATTGCTAAAATCTATTGCACACCAACTCGCTATATCTGTAATATATACGCCTGTCAAACTGCTACAGTCTAAGAATGCATAGTCACCTATGCTCTTTACACTGCTTGATATCCCTATGCTTGTTAAACTGCTGCAGCACCCAAATGCTTGGAAACCTATGCTCGTTACACTGCTTGGTATCTCTAGGCTTTTCAAACTACTACAGCCAACGAATGCATTTTCGCCTATGCTTGTTACACTGCTTGGTATTACCAAGTCAGTTACTAACTCATTGTTTAAATATAGATTCTTCGCATAGAATAATGGATTGGCGTAATAATTGCTAAAATCTATTGCACACCAACTCGCTATATCTGTAATATATACGCCTGTCAAACTGCTACATTTTAAGAATGCGTCTTTACCTATGCTCGTTATGCTACTCGGTATCTTTATGCTTGTTAAACTGCTACAGCAGTCAAATGCAGATTTGTCTATGCTTGTTATTCCAATTGGAATCTTTATCTCTCCTCTTATGTCTTTCGGTATATGGATAAACTTTGTCTTTTCTTTATTGTATAATATTCCGTCTTGACTTGCATAACTTGCATTTCCTAAATCTACATTAATGCTTCTTAGACTACTGCAGTCTAAGAATGCTGTGGGACTTATGGTAGTTATATTGATTGGTATCTCTATGCTTGTTATAGTTTTGTTATTCTTAAATATTTCTCCAAAGTATACCACATCTTTCCCATCTATTGTACTTGGTATTTCAACGTCTGTTTCCGTTCCTTTGTATTTTGTCAAATATACTTTATCTTTATGTACCACATAATCATATATTTTGTCTTTTGTTATATTATTTTGTCCCCATACTACCTTCATATCACTTGAGATCCAATTGCTATTCCATCCGCTTGGCTTGCTCTGCACCTCGCAATAAATCGTCAAACTACTGCAGCCGTAGAATGCCTTCTCGACTATGCTTATTACTCCGACTGGAATCAATATACTTGTCAAACTACTACAGCCTGAGAATGCGGTGTTACCTATGCTTTTTATTCCAAATGGAATCTTTATCTCTCCTCTTATGTCTTTCGGTATATGGATAAACTCTGTCTTTTCTTTATTGTATAATATTCCGTCTTGACTTGCATAACTTATGTTTCCTAAGTCTACATTAATGCTTCTTAGACTGCTACAGTTTATGAATGCTGCGGGACTTATGGTAGTTATATTGATTGGTATCTCTATGCTTGTTATAGTTTTGTTATTCTTAAATATTTCTCCAAAGTATACCACATCTTTCCCATCTATTGTACTTGGTATTTCAATGTCTCTTTCCGTTCCTTTGTACTTTGTCAAATATACTTTATCATTATGTATCACGTAATCATATATTTTGTCTTTTGTTGTATTATTTTGTCCCCATACCACTTTCATATCACCTGAGATCCAAGTGCTATGCCATCCGCTGTTTGGCTTGCTCTGCACCTCGCAATAAATCGTCAAACTGCTACTTCCCGAGAATGCATTCTCTCCTATGCTCATTACATAACTTGGTATATAAACACTTATTAACCCATTACAACCATAAAATGCATTTGCACCAATGCTTACACTATTTTGAGCCTCAGGGGCATACGATACGCACAACAGACTGGTACAGTTATAAAATGCATAATCACTTACGCTAATATCTTCAGGTATTATCAATGTTGTTACCAAACTATCATTTAAGATAAGATTGTGTGCATAGAACAGAGGATTTGAATAACTATTGCCAAACTCTATTGCGCACCAACTCGCTATATCAGTGATATGTACTCCAATCAGACCTTTGAGATCATCAGACTTCATTTCTTGACAATCTTTAAACGCATCTGCGCCGATTTCTTTTATACTACTTGGTATACTAATACTTGTCAAATTGACACAACCTTCGAATGCAGAATCTGCGATATAATTCAAATAATAACTAGTGCCATCATCATATTCACACTCTTCCGAAAGTTCTATATATCCTCTTGTTAATATAGGTTGTCTTACAACTGTTGCTACTCCATCTTTTAAAGCAAGTTTTATGCCATTTGAAGCCTTGAAATATATATTTCCATCGTCTGCAACGTCATTATTCTTACAGTCCCATATTACCGGATATTTACTGTCACTATCCTTAGATATTTGATTCCAATTAACACTCCAATCGCTTTGTTCCTCACTTTCTAAACATTTTATTGTCAGTGCATTGCAGCCTGAAAACGCATAACCATCTATGCTCGTTACACCTATAGGAATAGTTATAAACATTATATTATTACAATCTTCAAATGCATAAGTACCTATGCTCTTTAGTTTGGAGGTATCATCAAATTCTATATTCTCAAGGCTAGTGCATTTTTGGAATGCATAATCATCTATACTTGTCGTTTCTATTGGTATCTCTATGCTTTTTAGATTGCTACACCCACTGAAAGCATATTTGCCAATATCAATTAGTTCAGAATCCTTTTCAAATGTAACTTCTTCTAAATTACTGCAATCTTTAAATGCAGAATTGCCTATGCTCTTTACGCTACTTGGTATTATAACACTCGTTAAACTCGTACATTGATTGAAAGCGCTTTCACCAATCGCGACAACTTCAAAACTCCCATTATGCATAATGTGGCTTGGTACAGTAATAACATTATCATTAAACTTTGTTTGCTTTATTATTGTTGCCTCACCATCTTTTAAAGCATAACTTACACCATTATCAGCAACATACCAATTCCAAATAATTTTAAGTTCTTCACTCTTCCAATCTTTATCCCATTTATTAGAAATAGACTCATCAAATTCACAGTATAAACTTAAATTCTCATTGCTATTCATAAATGCATTGGGACCCACCAAGGTGTTTTCATCCTTCAAAATTACATCGGTCAAACTTCTACATCCCGAAAATGCTCCATAATATAAATTCCCCCCCAATACTGTAACTTCAGTCAAAGTCTGGGGCATATAATAAATTTTTGTTTCCAAATTGCTTTTTCCAAATTTTTGTTCAACCTCTACACTACCTTTATATTCATTTTCTCCAAATATGTACCCCAAAAGTGTATCACCGCTGGCGCTTGAACCGCCATCCTTACTTGCTCCAACAAATGGTAAAATAATAGTTTTTAATTTAGAGCATCCGCTAAACGCACCGCATTCAATTTCTTGCAGTGTCTCGGGTAGTACTACGCTTACTAAATTTTTGTTATTATCTTTTTTAGGCCCTCTAAAGCCTACCACTTCCTTTCCTTGATAAATACTAGGTATTACCAAATTCTCCATAGTATAATCTTTTGCATAGACTATATAGCCGTCATATTTTGCTGAATATTCATATCTGAGATCACCTTTAGGCAAGCCATACCACAAGCCGCATCCTAACGTGACGCTCAAAAACATTACAATAACAACCATTAAAATTGCCAATTTCTTTTTCGTCGATAACTTCTTCCTTTCTGTGTTCTTTTGTATTTGTTCAAGTTTTTCGCCAAAATCTCCTATATTTCTCTTTATCTCTGTTATCGGTTCAACTACTTCGTTAAATCTACCATTAAACTTCTTCTCAACAGCGTCTATTTTCTTATCCAACAATTTCAACTCTGAAATATCTAATTTCACTTCAGTGATATTTTTTTCCAAATTTTTAACGCTTTTATCGGCATCACTGGGTAGACACGCCCAAATATTCTCTACGTAATCTTTAACTTTGCTTAAATTCTTTTTAATATCTTCAACGGTTTTCGTAGCAGTATTGTCGTTTTTAATTTCATCAGATATCTTTTTTATATCTTCACTGATTTTCTCTATGTCAACGCTATTACCCGACGTACCACTTGAGTTTTTGAGTTCTTCTATAACCTTTTTTAGTTCTGCTATAGTGGCATTTAATGAGCGGATTCCCTCTATGTCAATGTTATTACCCGACGTACTGCTAGAGTTTTTGAAATCTCCCACAACCGCTTTTAATTCTGCTATCGTAGAACCTAATGCGGTGATACTTTTTTCTAAATCCTTAGGCACACCAGTTCCGTCTGCTTGCGTTTCTTTTATAGATTCTATTGTCTGAGGTTTAGTTACTTTTAATATTGCAAATCTTCCCATCATCTGTATTCTCCATTTGCCGATCACGCGTTCTTTTTCTTAAATCCAAAAGTTGATAAATCTTTAACTGTTAAATCAACCCAATTTTTTTTGGTTAGTTTATACACCTTTCCTACTTTATTACCACTTTTAGATCCACTATTTTTTTTGCTTCCTGTGTTTTTTTTATTTTCTTTAAAATCCAAAGTTGCAAATGCCCCATCGTTTAGTTTATAGACATACATATAATCATTTTCCGCCAGCCAATCTAAATCACACGCAACTATAGATGTGACGTCCTGGTCTTCTTCAAAACTATCTGCTAACAAAATTATCTCGGAACCTTCATCAAATTTCTCTCCCAGAGGATAGTTTAATATATCATCTTGCGGGTTTGGAAATGGCTGACCATCCTTAAGTATTCTAATATTACAATCGTTACTAGATAATATATATGGACCTTTTTCTCGATTCTCTTTAGTCAAATTTCGGGAATCCGTAATCATTTCTTGATCTAATAGCGTTACCATCTTATCTTTTTGTATTATTAATTCCAACTTAGGCACTGCCTTTATGTTATATTTTTTAGTATCTAATTGCTGATCCAATGCATAAAGTGCTGCTCCTACTGCAACTGCGTTTGCATAAGTAAGTTCTATTTCTTTTCCTTTTCCACCACCTGTATCTAAAACTTTTTGATCCGTAAAATAGTACTCATTAATACCACTTAAATTGAGCTGATATTTGATTGTATCTCTTAAATGTTTGATATTACTAGTTCCACCAACATATAAAATTCCTTCCAATTCATTAAAACAATTATTCCATTTCTTTATATTAGTTGATATGTCCTTAGCAAAGTCATTTACACTTCCTAATATGTTTACTACTTTCTCTATTTTTGATTCAAAATTTTTTCTTTTGCAAGTCAAGGATATCGTTTTGCCGTTATAATTAAAATCAGCCGTATTCTCCCCACCGTCTGACGAAAAAAGTTTTTCTTTTGCCTTAGTCACTTCAATCTTCAGATTCTTACTGACATCTTCATCTGTTAAGACTGTTATTGAATCATCAAGATCATTACCCGCTGGATGATTATTACCATCAGTATCCCTTAATTCAAATGACTGATCGTGACATATTAGTGAAAAATCTGAGGTTCCACCCCCTATATCAATAACAAGATAGTTACCTGTCCGCATTTTATTATACTTACAATAGGCAATTGCGGCTGCCACAGGTTCCTCAACTATAACTAGTTTCTCTTTTTCTTTCTTAAAAATTTGTTGAATACGACTTTTGTAATTTTCTAAATTTACACTATTTTTGTCCTTTCCCGGTACCCCAATCGCAATAGTATTACTATTATTGTAGATATCTTGTGGAATTATTGTTTCAAAAAACTTCTTTGCTAAATCTATTATTGTAATAAATTTGTCATTATTTTGTCCATAAAATAATAATTTGTCCAATTCCCAGTCTAAAGGTAAACTTTGTTCACGCAAAAGTTGTTTTAAATTATCACAATAATAAATTATTTCATTATTGTAGCATACGCTTTCCATTATAAAGCCATTTTCTTCGCCTTGTATATTTTTTATAATTGCATCAGGCTGGTCTAAAACATTTTTTAACTCTTTTCCTACTATCCATTCTTCTTTACCTGTTTTAGTGTCTATCTGTACTCCTATAAGTGTAGGAATTCCTGGTGATTTTTTTAAAACACTCCCTTTAGCATAACGCATTTTTATACCTGTAGCAAATTCCTCGCCCACATTTTTATATACTTGTCCATCATATTGACATATATATGTATATGCAGTTCCAAAATCTATACCTAATACATTCTTTGTCATTTTAAATTTTCTCCTATCATTCTTTCGTACTCTTCTAAGACTTTGTTAAGTTCTTTAATTTCATAATCAATAGAGAGTTTTCCATCTTGTCTCTTTTTGATATCAAAATAAATTTTTTTAATATCACATAGCGCACCAAAACCATACATTGCACAATTGAATTCTTTTTTTAAATTGTTATACTGTTGCTCGCTGTACTCTTCTCCCAATATGGCTTTAGCGAATAATTTTTTATAATATTCCAGTTGATATGATAACTGTTTATTTTGCTTTATAAGTTTATCTATTATAGTAAGTTTATCTGACATCTCCTTAGTAGACTTTTCTATTGAAGCCTCGACATCTTCAATTTTATTATTTATATCTGCTATTTCGTATTTAAGTACTGTATAAAGTCGATCAGTTATATTAATTACAGAATCTGGATCTAATTTTATCGTCTTATCTGCAGAATTTTCTTCGTTGGATTTAGACTCAGATTTATTATCCTCGCTCTTATTATTCCTTGGCTTGAACAATTCACGAATTTTAATGAATAATTCTTTTAAGAAGGTCAATCCATTTTTATTCTTTTTGTCAGCGCCAGCATATTTTATTGTAATCTCTTTTCCAAACTTAGTTTTGCCGTATATTTTTATACTTGTGTTGTTATGTTTTATTTTGCTCTTTTTATATGAAAACTCTCCCTCATCATTAGATTGAAAAACTATTTTCTCTAAGCAAGTCATCTGTTGCCAAAATTTATTTTTAAACCTTACAACGCCATAAGAAATTATTAAGGTCTTGATTTGAGAACAAATATCAGAATTTATCTTCCTAATATTTTCCTTTTGCAAAATTAGAATGCCATCATTCGCCTCAAATTGAACTTCTCCGTTTTCACCAATTTCTAGTTTATGCTTATTTTGCCATTCTTTAACATTTTCTTCTTTATCTTGCTTAATTATTGTCGCATTAATGAACTTCTGCCCGCATACTTCACAAATATAATGCGTGTTATCTTCCTCCAATTTACTCTCCGTTTTAATGCCGCAATAAGGACAAGGGACTGCTTGATTTTCTAACTCGCTATCTTCCTTGTTCTCTCCTGCGCTTCTTGGTTCTTCTTGTTGCGAAATTGGATTCCTCGACCTAGCCTCTTGTTTGATATCGATAACTTCTAAATTTCTGTCAGTTTCTGTATAGTCACTATTTTCAACACCTAACGCATTGATTTTTTGTCCTTGTTCTTTATATTCAACATTTGTGCAAATTGAACCTTTTTTGTCCTTCATAGAAAATCCCTCCTTTTTGTTGATATATATGCATTTCATCCAATATTTTTATATTGCTTAATTGCTCTTCAAATACTGTAACACCTGAGGAAACTATTATTTTTTCAAATTTGGAATTTATTTCCACAACTTTCATATCATTTGTAATTCCCACTGGCAATATTAGCACATCATTTATATTGCTGGCATTTACATCTTTTTTTGATATTACAGGCGTATGGTTTTTTACCCAACTTTGAATCTTTCCATCATCAGCCAAATATTTTGATAAACCCTTTTCCTTCGCCCATTTCTCTACAACATCTTTTTTTGATTTTATATAAGAAGGCGTAATATTCAAAAATTCATTTTCACATACGTTACAATGGAATTTCAATCTGTTATCTCGCTGTCCTATTTCGCCTTTAATACCGCAATATGGGCAAGTAATCCTTTTTTCGTCCTCATCGTATTTATCATAATTATCCGGAATTTTTTTCACTTGATTTTCCAACAACTGGAAAATTCCACCTTGAATAGACTTTAGATTTCCATTAATTTCATCAATATTATTACTTTTTGATACAGTCTCTTTTATAAACTCTTCTTTCATTCCTTCCATTGTTTTTGTAAGTTCATTATAAAAGCCCTTTTGTTCTAGACTCTTCACTATTTCTAAAATTTCTTTTAATTGAGTCCCCTGTTCGTCCAATTTTTTGTAAGTATTGTCTCTGAAATCTAATAAATTTTCATTCATTAAAACAATTTTATTTGACAGTTCTATGTTTCCCTCTTCAATGTTTTTATTTATCTCGGTTATTGCACTTTTGATATTATTTGTAATTACTTGGCTTTGTCCGTCTGCAAGGTATTCCATTCTGTTGCCAATTTGATTACCATATTCTTGGAATGCATTTTTCAATAAATCTTCGATATTTTTGTTTTGCTCATCAAATTTTCCATTCAAGATATCTTCTAAATACTTTTGCGTTACAACTTGTTCTAACCCATTTTGCAACAATTCTGTTATCTCGGTAAATTCTTCTTTATTATTTTTTGCTAATGATTCTAACTGCGTTTGTATATTTTTGGCACCTTCTCCAAGGTCTTTAAGCAAAGAACTAAAATTTTCTAATCTTCCTTTAATTTCTTTCCAAAGTTCAGGGTCACAATATTTACCTATTGGATAACTACTTCCGCAAGCAGCGCAGTACGTTGTTGAATTATGCTCGTTGATATAAAGCCTGTCGCCGCGATATCCGCATTCAGGACATTGATTTAAAATATATTTAGGAATATATTTGTCAATTACTATTTTTCCAAAATTGAATTTGCCGCCATTTTGATTTGCCGCAAAACTTAAAAGTTCTTTGATTTCTTCAATTTTTACTTCAAACTCTTGACCCAGCAATGCAACAATAACTTTGGCAACAACCTGCAAATCTTCTTCTACGTTAAAAAACATTTCTTTGTTGTATACGAATATGGCAGTATCAACTATAGATATAAACGCTTGTTTGTCATCTATTTCCATATTGTTAAAAGTAGTCGATTTGCATAAGTAATCGGATATTTCAGAACCAAATAATTTATCCATACTAAACTTTGCTATAAGTTTAGCATTAAATTTATCCTGTTTTTTAGACTGTCTCTTAGACTGTTTTTCCCTTTTATCGTTTTTATTCTCAAATGATTTACCATTGGGATCTCCTAATTGTCTTAGAATACTTGAAAATATTTCTTTAAAATTCGGATTATGATAAAGCGAGTCAAGCATTCTCTTTTTTACCTTATCATTTTTTATCTTTTTGACGATTTTACCTATATATCCTTGTGTCGCATCGCCAATAAATTCTGAAGACGCTCCCAAAAGTTCGCCCCCTAAACTACTTATAAAACTGCTTCCTCCATTACTTTCCAGTACACCTTTTAAAGCGGCGCCTGCTGCCATTGCAATGCCAATAAAAAAATTGATTACTCCAACCATTATTTATTTTCTCCTTCTGATCCTGAGTTTTTCTTGAACGATGAATAACTAACGCTGTCTACTGTTAAGCCGTATTTTTGTTCTACAAGATAATCATTTAATATTTTTTTTATTTTTTCTTTATCTGCCATTTGAATTTCGAAATTTGTTTTGAATTTTTCTTGTAAGATGCGTTTAAATATTTTTCGTAATGTAAGTGAAAATCCATTTTGCGAATAGGCGCTGTCTATAAAATATTCTGTTAAATACTGATAATTAATATCGCCTACACGATATGATTCCCAGCTCTTATCTGGACAATTTTTCATAAATTTCTCTAAGCTATCTCTGCCCATTAATTTTAACTCTACCACTCCGTTGCCTCTCAGTTCTTCATTTTCGCAAAACCCAAACGGAATTTTGATTGTTATATCATTTTTAACACAATACACTGTAAGATTAAGACTATTTTTTTTATTGATATTATTCAATACTTCTTCTTTATACTCTTCCCAATGCCCTTTGTCATTAATATAATATAAATCATAACCAATCAGTCTGTCGAAAATAACTTTATCAAATTTTTCTATGTTTGGTAAAAAAACTTTTGCCATTATATAATTTTTTTCTGCTGAAATACTTACAATATGGGTATTATTCGATTTGCTCATATTATATTAAGTTTCTCCTTTAGTTTAATTTCTCCCACGCCTGAGCCATATTCAGTATTTTTACAGAAGCCGGCTCCCAAATGTTATCTTCTACATATTGCATAACTCTCTTCTTATCTTCTAGAATCTGCAACTTATCAATTATAATATCGTAATAATCTAAAACTCTCCTGTCTTCTCTTGGAATAAACATACTTGCCAAGATTTCACGTGCAGATTTAAGATTTTGCAATATTAAATCTGATTTCATCCTCAATTCATCATTTAGTTTGGCAAATTCTGGATTCCAATTCAAAATCACTTTATCCAATTTAGCAATTATATTATGACGCATTTCGGTCTGATCTGTTATATTGAGGTGCATCTGCGCTTCTTTCTTTGATTTATCTCGCTTCTTACACATCACCGCCTCCGAAAAAATCGTCTATTATATCTTTGGGAACGTCTTCTTTATTTCCATCGTCCACATTCGCCCCGCTATAGTCTGTATTTTCTTGCTCTTCACATTTGCTATTTTTGCTTAGATATCTCAAAGCCTTTTCTGTCAATGATCTTCCTCTGCCAGTCACATCAATAAAACCAATTTTTATTAGATATTTCTCATATTCGCTTATATACTTTTTTGTATCCAAACCAACTCTGGCAGCAAGCACATCAGCACTTATAACTCCGTTGGGCGATTCTTCAATTGTTCTCAAAATTTCCAAGTCCTTTTTCTCTAGTCCCAATGGGTCAATTCCCTTTTCGTCAAAATATTTATACACAACTTGAATATCTATATGGGTAGACATTCTTATTCCATCATCATTGTAAAGCGCACTATTCAAACCTTCTACTATAGCATTAACATATCTTATAGCACCCCTGCTGCGAGGAATACACATATCAATTGCGCCTTCAGTTATTGTCAATCCCTTTGCAGCAACTTTATTTTTGTAAATGAGTTTCAACTCATCAAATGTATAATCTACCATCTGAAATTTGAGCCGCAAGCATCGGTTTTTGATAGTATCGAGTACTTTGTCATCATCAGTAGTTGCCGCAATGAACGTAAACTCGTCTATAGGTATACTTTTGCATTGTCCGTTGACGTCTAGAGGAGATACGTATACTCTACTGTTGAGCAAAGTAAGTAAACTTGATTGTAATTCATTGTTAAGCATATGAATTTCATCCAATGCGATAACAACAGGCTCGTTGTTTCTTGCAATTCGCAAAAAAAAGTTTTGCAATGCTTTCAGTGATTGTTGGCTGTTCCTAAATTGAGAACAGTCCAAGAGTTCAAATCTTACTCCCAATTCTTTGGCAATAAGTTCCATAAGTGTTGTTTTACCTAATCCAGGGTTGCCAAACAATAGAATATTGTCAAGATGTTTACGTCCTTCTGCTTTGGCTATCGCTATCTCTTTTCGCAAAGGTCTTTTTATATGCTCTTGTCCTATGAAATTATCCAACGAGTCAGGCGTGAAGAGCGGCTTGTCCACTTCAACAATATTTTTCTCTGCCCCTTTGATAGGTGCGATTGGCGTTGTCGGATTAATTTTTTCCGTCAGTATTTGTGAAATATTAGGCTCAAGATTAATCGGTTTATCCAATGATATATTGTCGTTCCCATTACTTTCTTCTGTCTTTGGATTATCCTGTTTTTTTTCTGGCGCATTTCCACTCATAATATCAGAAAATGACGGCGCTGTTGCTGTAGACGGCGCAAGCCCAAAGAAAGCCAATACGCGATTATCGTGCAAACCATTGATTTTAACTATATTTATAATTGAATCAAAACTTTCATATTGCAATTTACATTTTGCCTTATCCAAAGCAGATGCCGTTTTGTAAACCTCTTTTATATGTTGAGAAATTGCGTCAATACTTGCTACAATCATAGCAATATTAGCACTATTACCCAACTTAACAAAATTCCTTGCAGTCACAAAATATGTTCTTATTTCATCTAATGTCATAACTTATGTTCCTTTTAAAGTTCTATTCCATATTGCTTACACCACTTTGCAAGCAATTCCTCTATCTTATCCATTGGCGTCGCATTTGTAATCCCATTCGCTTCCATAGTGTTAGTACCTCGCGTAACTGATACCGTAACAGATTTATTAATGCCTACACATTCACCCTTTCTATTGAATACCGGACCTCCAGAATCACCGTGATTTGACGGTACTGTCGAAACTAGATTACCCTCGTCATCGTGTGGAAACTTCACATTTCCTGTAAATGGAGCAAGTCCCATTGATAGTCCATTCCCTATAACAAGTACGCTTGCGCCTGGCAATAATTTAGAATAATCCTGTATTCTTTTGACAGGCGTAATTTCTCTAATAAAAGAGGTGTCAAATTTACATAATGCCACATCGCTTTTTTTATCAGAATTTATAACATCAATAGGTATTGGGCTTTTTTTCTTATACAATGACATTGTGATATTTTTATAATAATCGCACCTATTCTCGTCAAATACGACGTGATCGTTAGTAAGCAAGTATCCTTTTTCTGAAATAATAAATCCTGTGCCATTCATCCCTGTCGCTCCGGATTTTGCAGTTACTACAACTGCTGAATCAATATATTTTGCAAAAATATCAGCAGCCCAGTCTATAGTTTCATCAAAAACAATGTCTGCTTTTTGAGTAATATTTTTATTATCAACAATGCCAAACCAAGTTTTTACTTCTTCTGTTATCCCTGTTTCAAAAAGCATCGCTGAAATGTTTTTAAACTCACAAATACGCGCATACAATTTCGCGCGCTCTATTGAAATATTAGTGCCCTTATAAAATTCAAGCATTATAGACATACACGCTATAATATAATTGCGCGCTGCCTTTGCATCATTTAGATTTACCCAATGTTTAGCATTTTTGTATGCAGTATCAAATTTTGTATATAAATCCGATTTATTCATAACACTTCGTCAACAAATATAGATGCCTATTTGTTTTATTTATCTAAAACCTCTCTTACTCAAGCAACTCTTGACAAGTATATTTTTTTGCCAAATACTACTCTTTCATCAATTACATTTTTTAATCAGAGTTACCATTCTTGACATTCTCACTTTTTTCCAATTTTTCTAACCAGCGTAATACATATTTTGGCAGAGGTTTTCCATCGTTTTTTGCTTTTTTTGCTTTCTCCTCATATAGTTTAGTGAAATCTAAAACGTCCATATTGGCAGCATATGCATCATAACTTAACATCATTTCATCCGTAATAGAATTTATATATTTTCCTATTACATCTTCGCAGTCGCTTAAAGTAATACAATCATTTAAGACTTTACCATTGTCACGTAAATACTCAATTTCTCTTCTCAACGGTCTATTGATAATTTGCTTACATACCGCTTTTATATCTGCTCCCGCAAAACCATCTAATTTTTCAGAAAGCCATTCAACCGTCACGTTTTCTGCGCACGGCACATCAACTCTGTTTTTTACATTATCATCCTTTCCTAGCGCAAGTTCTATGAGTTTTTTTCTTGCTTCAAAGTCAGGAAGCGGCACGTATATCTGCGTATCAAATCTTCCTCCACGCTTAACAGCGCTGTCAAGTATCCAAGGTCTATTGGTCGCCGCAATTATAATGCGAATTTGTCCCGGCTTAGTTGCTGAAGTAAAACCATCCATATTTGTTAAAAGCGTGGTTAACTGCTCCTTAGTATGTCTACTTTCATCACCATCTCTACTAGCCGCTATTGCGTCAATTTCGTCAAAAAATATTATACACTTATCATATTTTTTTGCCTGTTCAAAAATCTCTGCTATTATTTTGGCTCCGTCTCCTACAAGATTTGCCATAACATCCTTTACTTGAACTACCGCAATCTTGCATCCTAATGTTCCCGCGAGACATTTAACGATATGTGTCTTACCGCAACCAGGAGGACCGTACATCAAAATTTGCAAGCCTATATCTTTACGGTACTTCTTATATATTGGAGCGTATTTAGGAGATATAGGTGCAAATACATTTACCAAAAATTCATCTCTCAAATCTTGAAGCCCGGCTACATCACGCATCGTAAGTTTAGGAACGTCTGCGCTAAACCAGTCTGTCGATTTAATTTTATCTTCATCTTCTATGCTAACTTTATTCTTTTTATGCCCTAAACCAATATTCATTTCAGCCAGCCATTCTCTAACTGGCGCCACAGTGTTAACATAATGTTCTTTATACTGCATAGAGACATCGCTTCTTGCGCACTGCTCCCTGGCAATTTCATCAATCTTACGCGCCATACGAATTGCGTCTGCATTATTTCCGACGCTTCGATATTGATTGTATAACGAAATAAATTCATTGTACGCATCCAATATAGTAGCCATATAACCTCCTACTATTACTTCTTCTTGCGCTCTTCATCTATCATAGCAGTAATTGCATCTATATCAGTCGTAGACGACGCAGTTTCAACCCCAACGCCTGACGCTATTGGATTTACCGTGCTTGCCGCAATTTTTGCTGCAAGTCTTGCCTCGCGCGCTTTTTTCTTTTCTTCTATCTTCGAAGCAACCTTTGGATCAAGCGTAGATTTTTTGCCGAATAATTTTTCATAATCTTTATTTGGAGAAAGTTCACTACGCAAATCTTTTAAGGAAATACGAGAACTATCCAATGATTTTTTAAAATCTGACATCTGCTTTCCTATCTTTGACAAGTTAGGTCCACCATTTAACAAACTCTTGCAATTATTCATTACTTGCGGCAACGTCTGCAATTTGTTAAAAACATCTGCACTAACAGCGCCGACATTTATTCGAGTCTCAATAAATGATAAATCTCTTGAGAACTCTTCCATTTCAACCTGTTCTGCTATAAGTTGATCTGAATACTCGTCTTCGCCAAGTTCTGCCGCTTGATCAATCCAATCATCATATCTTTTTGCCAATTCATCAATAGCCTTTTTAGATTCACTGAGTTGATAAATACCTTTGGCTATTTGTTGCTGCTTTTTAACTTCTTTGTCTAGTTTTGACATATTTTTTCCTCCGATTATATTCTATTATGATTATTATTTACTGCAGATGTCTCTGATTCTACTACGTCCTCAACGGCATTATTCCATCTTTTAAGCATTTCTTCTATATCGCGGTCAGTATTGCTATACTGGTCATCAAGTATTCTCTGCATCCCCTTTGATTCTTCATAATCTTTATTTAAATTTGTAAATGCTATTCGATACTTTGTAATTGCATTATCACATTCTTTGATTATTTGCTTTAATAAATTAATGAGTTGCTCAATTTTATTAGGATTTAAAACCATTGAAGGCAATCTTTTTTCTGGTATTATTTTAATGATATACTTGAACCGTCTATTCATATATAAAGAATCTAATCTATCCAACAATCTTGTAAAAAGCGTATCAAATTCTATGTAGACACTTAGATCTCTTTTCTTTATTTCAGCAGATTCTTCTATTTTTTTGATTTCCCTAGCGATTTCTTTTTGCTTATTTAAATCTCCGCACAATTTTCCTCTTTCCTCTAAAAGAACAATTGATCTTTCTTTTTCACGCAAATTCTGCTCAACCTGCACTTTAGATTCGCAGACCTTTTCTTTACAAAGTTTGACAATATTTATTTCATCTTCTGCTTTTATTTGTTTCTTTGATATTTTGGAAATACTATTTTTCATATTTTCTCTCCTTGCTCTTATTTCTATTAATGTTCTGTCATCTATTAAAATAATAGGCGTTAGTTTTAATACATAATAATTATATATCTAAATTTCTATAAAAGCAAGTGTTTTGGAA
>JAIDUV010000087.1 GCA_029060025.1 Clostridia bacterium
CTTATTATTCCGCCATTGCTGTCTAAGTATGTGATATTATATACTGCTTTCTCAAACGTGACTTCTATCGTCAATTCTTCTTTTACGTTTGTATAATTCTCCGAGAATATTGTGCCGTTGCCACTGTCCGGGGTGATTGGTGCGCCGTTGAGATATGGCGCATAAGACGAATTCAACAAGAAGTTGACCGTTGCTTCATCCCACTTGTTGTTCATTGCATCTAGATACACTTCTTCAAAGTACGCTATTACCGTACCCGACGCTATGCTCTTGCCATACTCGATATCGTGCGTCAACTTCTCATCACTGAATTGATGTATATTGAATACTATCTGCAATGCTTTGGATTGGAATTCTACTTCAAACATATATGACGCTTCATAATTATCCGTATCCGTTGGCTTAATTACGATATTAAACTTATTAGCGCCTTTTACTACGGTAAATATATCCCTTTCCCAATTTGCTTCGGCTATCTCTACGTTTACGTTTGCTTTGTTCTTAACCGTGCAAGTGAAGTCTATTTCGCTCAACGGCTTGCCGTAATGCGGTATTGTGGCTTCGTCTATCTTGAAGTCATTGAGCGTCATACTCGTCAACTTGCCTTTCTCTATCTCTATACTCTTGCCTGTCGTATGCTTTCCGTCGTAATACCACAATGGCTCGTTGCTGTCTGTTATTCGGTAATTAAAGGTATATTCTCCGCTGTCTGCAACTGTCTTTACCGACAATACTCCGCTGTTCTTTACGCTAGCGGCAGTAGTCTTCTCCGTTCCGTCTTGTATAAAGTAATACGTTGGAATAGGACTTGTCATACCGCCAGACGTCGAAGTATGCTCTACCAATGCAGTGAGTGTAATACTCTCCTCACTGTCGTATTCTATCTTATCTTTGTCTAACGTGAGACTGGTCTTTATATTATCTTTTACGTAATCGTCAGATAAGCCCCAGACTGCATATAGAGTTATCTCTCCAAATAAGCCGCTTGGCAACGTAGTAAATGGCTTGCTACTTCCAGTCGCGTCGTCTGTCCAACCTAAAAATACGTGATTGGCGCTTGCCTTTGTGTTTAGATAATTGGTAAAAGCAGTGACGTCACTTGTTTTATCTGGCAACTTATCTCCTGTTATATACGGCTCTCCGTCGTCAAGACCTACTGCCTCTCCATCCGAATTGCTTGACAAAAGATTACGGAAGTTGATAAACGCCATAAGGTAATTGCGTACCGGTGAATTATCTGGAGTATAGTCCCCTCCAACTTTACTTTCGTCCCATATTTGTGACGGTAGATACGTGCCAACGTCACTCTTTGCTTTAGAAACTAAAAGATTTTGACTGCTGTACTCTCGAGGTTCCGTAGAGATATTTGTAAATATATCATTCACAGAAGTAAAATAATTTGTAGCATACGATGAAGTGCTTTTCACCACATTGACATTGCTTACATTTGCGCTAACTGCCTTATAAGTTTCACCAGTTACAGCATACAATGCCAGTTTGCTACTGTCATTTGCGCCGGATTTTCCGTCTACATAGACATTTTTAATATAAGTATTATTAGCAAATGATGATCCTTTACTTGACGTCATAAGCGCGCCGCCGGTAGGATTGACTGAACTTGTAATATCTACAGTACAAAGGATATTTTCCATATATGTTGTATGATAAACGAGACCAACCGCGCCGGATATATAGCCTCTTGTGGTCGTAGTACACCTTACGTTTGCCGCGCAATCATATACGTATAATGTACAAGTACTATAATTGTTCTGTCCACACCCAAATAATCCTCCGGTAAGTTGACCGTACGTATTGTTATTATTACTAATTGATACGTCCAACTCGCTTGAACAACGATATATCAACGTAGTAGTAGAAGCAACATTATAAGAGCATTTTCCACCTATGACTCCTCCAGTACTACACCAGTTGGTATATAGTCTAGTAGAGGTTACTTCTCCTACGGTATGACAATTCAGTACAGCGTCGTTTCCCGATGACATTCCAACAACTCCACCTATAAACGCTCCACGATTACTAGAGCCACTAATCGTTGATACTTGCGGTATATTTTGATAACTAAAGTTTTCTACAATTAAATCGGTTATGGTAGCGCCAGTAATTCTGCAAAACAATCCAAAAGAATTTGTTGTGGATGCTATATCGGTAAGAGTAGTGCCGTTGTTGTAATATTGCCAGGAGTTACAAGAAACGTTTTTTATGTAATGTCCCATTCCGTAGAACGTACCATTGAAAAATCTTACTGGGTGAAACGTCACACCTGTAAAATCTAAGTCTGCGCCCAATACGTAATACTGTCCGTTGCCGCGAGTAGTATCAGTCTCCATTCTTTTGACAAAAGTCTCCCAATCGTCAGTAGAAGATATGACGTAGGGGTTGTCTTGCGTACCTCTGTTGATATCTGTTTTATTGACTATGTGAATAGTTATGTCATAAGGCGTATTTGGATCACCTGCTCTAAAATCGTCAATTAGATCTTTATCGGTATATACGTATTTATAGCCGTCGTTAAATTCTCCCAAACCGTCGCTAGAATTAGGAGTAATCGTCATTGCGGTATCATTTATCGCATCTTCATCCAACTTGTCGGGTATAGATATATTAAAAGGTAAACAAGCGCTCAACGCTCCCAATATAAAGCATATTGATATAATAAATATTGCACACTTTAAATATTTTGCTTTTGTCTTTGCTAAATTCACTGTTCTTCCTCTCTTAAGTACATTATCTTTGTCACCTCGAGCGTAGTCGAGAGGTCTCTATCCATTTTTAATTGGTTGAGATTTCTCCACTTCGCTTCGCTACGGTCGAAATAACAATACTATTTCGTGCGAGCGTCAATGACATACATAAGTCTATTTCTCAATGTAAATTATACTTTTCACTCAACTTTTTGGCAGTAGTAATAGAATTTTCTATACCCAAGGTTCTTCTATACCAAAATTTGTATGTTTTCTATAAATTCTACAAACTTTGATTTATAGTCGAAATTCCAAAAAAGGTATACTTTTACTGACTACCTGTAAAAAGGCATAATTTTTCAAATACATTATACTTCACGAATATTTATTTTGCAATATCTTTGGGTCAGTAAAAGTATACTTTTTTTGTAAAATTGAAAAGTTTGCATTAAAATTAGTATTTTTAGTGAATAAATGAATAACACGCAAGAGATTACTTGCGTGTTATTTAATAGGTTTGAGATTTCTCGACTTCGCTCGAAATGACATTGGCATATAAGCAAGACTTGACAATTATATACTACATATCATATAATAAAATTATGGAAAACGTAAAAAAACTTTTAGAAGAGCGAGAAGCAAAAACTCTTTGCAAATACGCTACTCTTTCGCAAAATACCAAAGGCAGAGAGCGCGAGATTTCGCCTTGTAATTTGCGTACTGAATTTCAAAGAGACAGAGATAAAATATTGCACTGCAAGTCATTCAGACGCCTCAAGCATAAGACTCAAGTCTTTCTTGCGCCGGAAGGAGATCACTATCGTACGCGTTTGACTCATACTCTTGAAGTTTCGCAAATCGGTCGCACGATTGCAAGAGCGCTATGTCTCAATGAAGACCTTGTGGAAGCAATAGCCTTGGGTCACGACCTCGGGCACACACCTTTTGGACACGCAGGCGAACGCAAATTAAACGAACTTGTTCAAGGCGGTTTTATTCATTCTCAACAAAGCCAAAGAGTTGTGGAATTGCTTGAAAACAACGGCAAAGGTCTCAACCTCACTTTCGAAGTGCGCGACGGCATAGGCAATCACAGATACCACGACACGCCTAAGACATTAGAGGGTGAAATAGTCAAATACGCCGACAGATTTGCATATATCAATCACGATATTGAAGACGCAAGGCGCGGCGGTGTCATTACCGACAACGACTTACCCAAAGATTGCGTAGAAGTGCTTGGCTCGTCTAAGTCCAAGAGAATAAACAATCTCATATCCGATATGGTGGAAAACAGTTGGAACCAACCGTATATAAAGCAATCCCCCGACTTTGACAAAGCCACGGAAAAATTACATACCTTTATGTACGAAAGAGTTTATTTTAATAATCAAGCCAAAAGTCAAGAGATAAAGGCCGTCAAGATGATTGAATTGATATTTGAGTATTATCTTAAAAATATAGACAAACTTCCTGACTTCTATAAATCATTGCTTGACTTATACCCAAAAGACAGAGTCGTGTGCGACTATATAGCGTCTTTTTCAGATAGATATTGCGTAAGAGTATTCGGCGAACTCTTTGTTCCCGACGAATGGAAGATTTTATAAAAAATATAGCCCAATGACCGTGATATTAAAATGAGAATACAATCAAGTATTCTCATTTTTGTTGTGACTATTTATTTTAGATTCTTCGACTTCACTACGCTTCGCTCAGAATGACGTCACAAAAGTTTAGATTTCTCCACTTCGCTATGCTACGGTCGAAATGACAAAACTAAAAGCGAGCGTGAAGATTGGTGCGAATTTTGCTTTAACAAGGGTGAGCGGTATCGTAAAGTGTACTTGCCGTACACGTCGATATTCCGAGTCCCGAAGATCAAGCGAAAGGCGCGCCGATATCCGCGCTCGGTTCATAAGGATTGACGTGAATAACAATATGCTTCACCTCTTCAAAGGTCTCCTCTATCTTGTCGTGTACCCTTTGCGCTATTGCGTGCGCTTCGACGATATTCAAAGCGCTGTCGACGGCAATTTCCGCCTCAACGTAGATTATAGAGCCTGATATTCTGGTCTTCAACAAATCTATATTTTTGACGTCTTCGTCTTCATTTATAGTCTTATAAATCTTGCTTACGAGTTCTTCTGGCGCAGCGTGGTCGGTAAGTTGTCTTATGACTACTTTGACGATATCGTAAGACACCTTGACTATAAGCAATGCTATAAGTACGGTCGCGATACCTTCCAATACGTATACGCCAAGCATTGCTCCGAGAATACCGACGAAGCCGGCAATTGAAGAAAAAGCGTCAGATCTGTGATGCCAAGCGTCTGCTTTAAGGGCTTGCGAATCAAGTTTTTTGGCGTAGAATATTGTGTACCAATACATTCCCTCTTTGACGACGATAGATACTATCGCAGCAATAAGCGCAAGAAGCGTCGGCTTGACGTAATCACTGCCGCCTTTGCTTGCCGAAATTATATCTTTGATTCCGGTATATCCCAGTCCCAATGCAGTCGCAAACAACAGCATTGCAAGCATAATCGACGCAATGCTCTCAAATTTATCGTGTCCGTAATTGTGATCTTTGTCCTCATTCTTGACGGCAATTCTTGCTCCCACAAGCACTATGAGCGTCGATAGTACGTCACTTGACGAATGTACTGCGTCGGAAATCATTGCAGTACTTTTGCCGAAGATACCTGCCAAAAACTTGCCAATTGCCAAAATAAGGTTGACGATTATTGTAACAATCGCAACCTTGTTGATTATCTTTATTGCTGTGGCGTTATCTTTTATTTTCACTGCTTTTCTTCTTTATATATTATTATATATCAATATATTATGACTTCACTGCTTTACTCACTCGTCTTCAAATACGTTCGGAGATAAGGCTGATAGACAATAAACAAAATATCGAATTTTTTGTCAAGATAGTTTTGGGCGAGCGTCGTCGTACTTGCTGTACGTCGGCGTGAGCCAAAGGCTGTATTGGCGGAAAAGACGTATTTTGGATTTGCCTAGCCAGTATTATCTCCGAATGTCTAAATCAAAGCGTAATTATCTAAAATCTTCCTTACCTCTTTAATATACGACTGCAAAGGTTTGTATTTATCCGCTACAGAAAGCAAACCTATCCACATTGCTCTGACAAGTTTTGCTCTTTGGGTGTCAAAAGAATAATACAAGCCGTCCAAAAGCGAAATTATTTCGTCCTTTTTAGCGTCGGATATAAGCGAATCTCCCTCTACGATATGCGTCATCTTGGAGATATACGGCGCAACTTCGTCTTTAATCACGTTGTCGACTTTTTTCTCTTCTTCAGCCTCAAGAACTTTTTCTTTATAAGTCACGACGTCACCGAAAGCCTTTGCGTACGCCACCAATATCGTATTGCAAAAGTGAGAATACCTCGCCGAATAGTCGTCGTATTTATAATACGCCGACAAAAACTTATCCATATCTATATTATTCCTGTCGATATCAAAAAGCAACTTAGTGACGACAGATACGACTGCCATATTGTCTTGAGGCAAATTGAGAGCCGTTTCGCCAAAAATGGAATTGTAAGTCTCGTTAAGCCTTATGGACGAATTGCACTTGGAGATATAGTTGGTCAAACACGGCGTCGATGCAATAAACTTCAAAAGATTCTTTATCGCTCTGCTGGAAAGAAGATATGACGAGTTTGCAACCTCATCACAATAATTCAAAAATATGCTATACGCTCTGCTTGGAGACAACTCTATCATTGCAATTACCCCATTGTTTTTTTACATTATACTATATCAATATAAAAATATCAAGTGAGCAAAATGCAAAAATATCTTAAAGCGCTTGAAAATTCCTACGCATTAGTATATAATTATTTTGTATTATGCAAAATCAACGCAATTTTTTGTTTGCGTAAAGGACTCAATATGAAATCAATAACTTTACTTCTCAACACTACTCAAAGCGTAAAGACCTTCGTCAATATCATATCACAATATGACTTTGATATGGATTTGCGTTGCGGAAGATACGTAGTAGACGCAAAGTCAATTCTTGGAATATTCTCTCTCGATCTCAACCGCCCTGTCGTACTTGAAATTCACAGCGACAACGACTGCGAAGAACTTCTCAACAAAATTTCTAAATATATCTGTCAATAATGTTAGAGACTAATACCGTAAACAAACTTATTTTGCTGTACGCTCTCGACAAAATGGAAGTCCCGCTTCAAGAGGACGTCATTTTGGATATGATTACAGAAAACAACTGGCTCACTTATATGGATTGCAAAGTGGCTTTGACGGATCTTATCAAAAACGATATGATCACAAATATGGCAACAAAAGGCTGCAATCCCAGATATGCTATCACAAGTGACTCTAGAGAAGGACTTAAGCATTACTTCGTGGAGATTCCCTCTTCTATCCGAGACAATATCGCAGAAGTAGTCAAACTCAACAAACTCAAATACAGAAAAAAGCAAGATTATTTTTCCGATTATTTTAAAAATGCCGACGGCACATATACCGTGGTATTGAGAATAGACAGCACCTCTAATTCTCTTATGGAACTCAAACTCGTCGTTCAGAACAGAACGAAAGCCAAGTGGCTCTTCAAAAATTGGAGTGACAAAGCGTCGTCTCTTTATGAATTTATTTTGGAAAACCTTATTGATTAAAACGCGTATCGCAATGATACGCGTTTTAATTACAACTTTCAAATTTGCCTTCTAATTACTTTTACTTTATGTCACCTCGAGCGCAGTCGAGAGGTCTAATCATTTTATTCAGTTGAGATTTCTCCACTTCACTGCGTTTCGGTCGAAATGACATATAACAGTGTGAGCGTCAATGACAAAAAGGCAAAAGGCGGGAATAATTCCCACCTTTGCCTTTATGCGGTTGCTCTTACTTCTTGCTTCTCATAGCGCGTTGCTCTCTCAACAAATCTTGGTAGCGCTCTATCTGGTCGTCTCTCAAGTCCACCATCTTCTTTGCCGTCTCAAAGGCTTGCTTATCACTTACTACCACTTCTGTCTCTTTGACTTTCACCTTTGTGCCGTCTCCTGTTGCGTCTCTTCTGATGTCTTTCATATACTCGTCTTCCATCTTGAGTAACGCTACTGTCGTATCTTTCTTTATCGTAAGTTTGATAAGCGGATTCGTACTTGTCAGTCCGTATACCACGAAGTACGTCGACTTCTTCTCTTTGCACTTATACTTAGTAAGTGCATAATCTCTCAAGCCGTCAAAGTATTTCTTTTGTTCTTTGCTGAGCAATGCATACGCTTCGTCAAGTGTAAGTCTCGGTGCTTTTTCTACCTTTGGCTTTGCAGGTGCGTTTACTTTAACTTGTTTCTCCACTACCTTCTCTACCACCTTTTCGACAGGTACTTCGACTATCTTCTCAACTGGTACTTCGACGCGTACTTCCTTCTCGACAATCTTTTCGACCTCTACTGGCACTTCGACCTTTACTTCTTTCTCTACGACTTTCTCGACCTCGACCGGTACCTCGACTATTTTCTCTACCGGTACTTCAACGACTTTTTCCACTATCTTTTCGACAGGAACTTCTTTCTCGATTACCTTTTCTATTGGTTTTTCTACAACTTTTTCAACTACTTGTGTTGAGCCTTGATTTGCCGACAATTCCATAATCTTATCCAACAGTCTTTCGATACGCTCGTCATTCTTTTCCATCATTTTTTGAATCTTTTCGTCGTTTTGATCCAACATTTTTTGGACTGTATCTTCGCTAATACCAGCCTGTTGAGGCAACATCTGTTGCATCCCCGGCAACAATGCAGTGACAGTCTCGGATATAATTCCCTTTATCTCTTCCGCGCCAATGCCTTGCTGTACAAATCCAAATCCGCCCTGAGGCATACCCTGTCCCATATTGCCGCCTGAGCCTGCGTTTCCGCCCATCATACGCATAAACATCATTTGCATATCTTCGTCACGGCGTCTTGCTTCTTCGTCTCGACGCATATATTCTTCTTGGCGCTTTCTCTCCTCTATGTCAGCCTTGTTACGCTCATACTCGTCTCTCAACTCCTCGGCATATATCAACGACTTGTTGAACTTGCTCTTTGCTATTATCATAAATACGATACTCAACACCGCCAAGCCCATCAATACGCACGCTATTGCCGTCCATCCCGCCGTAGCAAGTCCCAAGAACGCTCCCGCATAATACGTCTTGTATCTGCTCTCTGCTATTCTCTTATTCTGCTTGCTCTTAGAGAGATAACCTGCGCCCTTGCTTGCAAATATAAGTATCAATATTATGGATATAATACTTGCTATGATCTGCCACAACGGTATCTCTTTGAGTTTGGCAAGTATCTCGTCTAGAGTTCCGCCTCCGCCGTTGTTACCACTGCTAGGGTCGTTGCCGCTTGGTCTTTGGTTTGGATCGGTTGGGTCATAGTCCGGTGCGTTGCCATTCTCGTCTACTATCTTAAACGTACATACTGCTCCAGAGCGGATAAAGTAATTCTCCGTGTCACTTACCGTAACTTTAACAGTATACGTACCTTTCTCCGTCTTCGTCTTGTATCCATCCGTAAACTTCAACTGCGACAGGATATCATTATCTGTCACTTCGTCTCCGTTTCTGTCCTTGACTACGTACGTCGGATAATGCACCTCGCCATCCCATAGGAACTGCGTATCTCCCCATTCTATCGTCAAGATACTCATTCCTGACTTTGGTACAACTACGAAGTACCACTCTCTGCTCACTTCGTCCAACTTGTAGTTGGCTCCCAAGTCTCCGTTTATCGTGGCTACTATTCTATACGAGCCTACTTCGGACACTTGACTTGCGCCTATCTCGTTGCCTTCTTCGTCATATATCTTGTACGTAAAGTCATTAGCGTAGTCTATCTCGTCTCCGCTTGCAAGTCCGTCTGCCATTCCGGTTATTACAGGCGCGTAGCCGCTCTCTCCGTCCGTAACAAACTCCCAATTATCCCAGTTGGGTATCAAAGTGGACTTGTCTATCGTCCAAGTGATTGTCACGTTGTCTGTCGTGCCGTCTGCCCAACTTCCTTCCTTTAACTTCACGTATACAGTGTATCTTCCTGCATCGGTTGCAGTTGCTCCCTCGCCGACTATCTCCATAAAGTCGCTGTCAAAGCCGTCTAAGTAATCCTCGACTCTCTTCTCTGTTCCGTCGTATACCGCTCCGCCCTTGAATACCGGTTTCTCTAACTCCGTCGGTCTTACTATCTTCAGCGTTGCCGTCATTGGCTCGGCGTAGAAGTCCGCAGACCTCATTGTGAACACTGCCTTGACTATATACTCGCCTATTCCCTTGACGTCTTCTTCGGGTATCTCTACTCCGTCCAGCATATATACGTACGCTACGCTCTTTATCTGACTTGGCAACGTGCCCTTGATTGGGTCTATTGTCTCATTCTTATCTTCGTCCGTGCATATTACTACCTTATCTGCAAACGTGAGTTTATCCGTACTAATAGTGATTGGCAACACGTTTATCTTTACGCTCGCTTCTTTTGGATCTCCAGAGCCAAATTGGTAACTTACCGTCACTTCGTATCCGCCGTCCGTCACGTGCAACAACTCGTCAGTGGTAGAATACTTCACCTTGAACTGACTCCAATTAAGCACTACGTCTTGCTTCACTGTTATGCCGTCCAACACTCCGCTGTAGTACGCTGTCACTACCAAGTCGTCCTCGCCTATCTTGGTCTGCGCTGTAAACTTCTTTGACGAGTCTACCTCTACCTTTATGGAATCCAAAGTGTCTGCCTTAAGCCACTTTGCCGTCAACGTCAAAGGTCTTGTTACTCTGTCCTGAGGAGTATCTCCCACCGAGTTAAATCTCCACGCTCTTGTCGTCTTTACTTCGTTTCCACTCGCATCTATGCTTATTTCGTCAAAGTACCAGCCTACAAACAACATATCTCCATTTGTCGGATTTGGCGTAGGTTTCTTCAAGAACTGTCCGTAGCCGTACGTCTCTTTAGTCGGCGCGCTTGCTCCGTTATTGTCCGGATTGAATATTACTTCATAAGCCGCGTCTTTGAACGTGACTTCTATTGTCTCTATCTTGTCAATTCCGTTGAACTCTTCGTCAAACTTGCCTGCATTGGCATCTCCGTCTACAGTTGCCTTACCGTTTAGGTACGGAGCCATACTCTTTACGTCGTTGACGATATCACTATCCCATTTGTTTGTCAAAGCATCTAGGTACGCTTGCTCAAATAGGTAGATTATCTCTGCCGCTCCGTAATTCTGTCCATACTCTACTTCTACCTCTAGCCTTTGGCTTATCTGGCTTAAGTTGAAGACCATTACCAATATTTCCGCTTCAAAGGTCACGTCAAATTCGTATTCTTTTTCGTAATTGTCCGTGTCTGCTGGATATACTACTATCTTCTTGGTATTGCTTCCCTTTGCGTCTACTTTGCCTATTAAAGATTTCCACTTAGACGGTAAGTCTGCATTTAACTCCACCTCTTTGCTTGCCTTATTCAACATCTTGACGCTAAAGTCTATCTCGCTTAAATTCTTACCAAAATACGGCACAGTGTCCGGCGAGATTTTGAAATCTTTTAGCGTCATACTTGTCAGTTTGCCTTTCTCTATCTCTATGCTCTTGCCTGTCGTATGCTCACCGTCATAATACCACAATGGCTCTAAGCCGTCTGTAAGTCTATACTTAAAGGTATATTCCCCGCTATCCTTGACTGTCTTTACCGACAACACACCGCTATTCTTTACGCTAGCGGTAGTAGTCTTCTCTGTTCCATCCTGTACGAAGTAATACGTTGAATTAGGATTTGTCATACTTCCGCTTGATGGCGGTGTATGCGTAACCAATGCAGTGAGTGTGATGCTCTCTACGCTGTCGTACTCTATCTTGTCTTTATCTGAAGTGAGACTAGTCTTTATATTTGCATTTACATAACTGTCCGGTAAGCCCCATACTGCATACATTGTTACGTCACCGAACACTCCGCTTGGCAAAGATGTAAACGGCTCGGTGGTTGCAGCGCCTTTATCGTCAAGCATTACCCAACCTTTAAAAACGTGATTGGTCTTTGCGTCGGTGTAAGATTTAAAATCTGGATATTCGTTGCTAGGAGTAGGCAAAGGGTCGTCTTTCATATAATCGTCGGACGGCAATCCTACGTCCTCTTCGTTGTCTCCGCTCAATAAGTTCTTGAACGTTACTGTTGCAACCAAATAATTGCGTACAGGTGAATTATCTGGGTCATACGCTCCGCCTATCTTATCCTTATCCCAAATTTGAGACAATAACCCTGTACCTACGTTATTTTTTGCTGCATCAATCATTATATCAGAGTTACTATATTCTGTAGCCACGCCAACAGGTACTATATCTGAACTACCACTTTGTGGGGGCGAATATGAACTTGTGCTCTTAACTACGTTGATATTACTAAGGTTTGCTGCAGGTATCTGCCCATTATTGCCAGTTATAGCAATTAACGAATTTTTAGTCGCATCTGTAGTTCCAATTTTTCCTTGACAATAAGCATTTTTTATAATTATATTTCTATTAGCACTTCCCAGCAATGCACCAGAATAATTCCTTACACCAGTGGTTATATCTATTGCACCAACAACATTCTCTATTAATGTTGTTGCTGAAGTCAATGTCCAACCAATTATAATACTGCTATGAGTATAGTATGTTCCTGGTACATTAATTATAAAATTTGCCACACAATCATAAAGTGTTAAGCCACCGGTATGATTATATGCAACAAGACCTATAATAGGCACGTGACTACTATTAGTATTTGTTTTTACTTCCATATCGGCTGAACAACGATATACAAACAAATTATGACCTGAATTATAATTTAATCCTACTATTCCGCCTGAAAACGGATGAATTGAATAAGCAATATTTGATGTAATTTCTCCAGAAGTATGACAATTTAATATGTTATTATCTCCGTAAGATAATCCAACTAAAGCCCCTACATATGGTCCGTGATTAGCCAAACAAGTTGAATTTGCCGGAGTCTCTCGAAAAGCAAAATCACGTACTATTAAATCAGTAATCGTTGCTTCAATAATTCTGCAAAATACTCCAAAACCGCCAAGCGCTATGTTTGACGTACCTATATTTACGTATGCGTTAGTGCTAGTATTCCAATATTGCCAATTAGAATTAACAGTAATATTCTTAAGAGAATAACCAAGTCCATAAAAAGTACCTTTAAAATTTACTACAGGATGGAAATCCACTCCATCAAAGTCCAAATCATTAGCAAGTACATAATACTGCCCTGTTCCATACGTCGAATCAGCCGCCATTTGCTTTACAAATATTTCCCACTCGTCTATAGAGGTAATTACGTACGGATTTGTTTGTGTACCAGGCGTATCCGCTGACTTAACAGTTACAATCGTAATATCAAAATCTTCAGTACCTGCTCTAAAGTCGTCAACTTTGTTTTTGTCTGTGAATACATATTTTACACCGTCTGCAAAGTGGCTTAAATCTCCTGCTGTCGAAATTGTTGGTCTGCTTAATGGTGTTGTTGAATTATTATTGCCATTTTCTCCAGCGTATTCTTTGAAATTTGCTAAATTGCTAAATATACCTAATACGCACGACACCGCTATAACCAAAATTAGCGCTATCGTAAATATTGCTAAACTCTTCTTACAATTTTTCTTCTCCATATCTTACACCTTCATAAGTATAATTTGATTGAGATTTCTCCCTACGGTCGAAATGACAATAGTAGTTTTGAGATTTCTCGACTTCGCTTGAAATGACGTCTCGTGCGAGCGTCAATGACGTACATAAGTCTATTTCTCACTGTAAATTATACTTTTACCTTTTCTTTTACGCAGTAGTTATAGAATTTTCTATACACAAGGTTCTTCTATACCAAAATTTGTATGTTTTTATGTACTTTACAAACTTTGTTTTATAGTCGAAATTCCAAAAAAGGTATACTTTTACTGACCCAAAAATATTGCAAATTATTTATACGCGAAGTATAATGTAATTGAAAAATTATGCCTTTTCGCAGGCAGTCAGTAAAAGTATACTTTTTTTGGAATTGTGAAAAATCTTAATTAAATTAGAATTTTAGTTGGATAAAAGAATAACACGCAACATTACTTGCGTGTTATTTAATAGGTTTGAGATTTCTCGACTTCGCTCGTAAGAAACGAAGTGACGGCATAGCGAGCAAGCAGGTGCGTCTCGTGTGAGCGTCAATGACATCTAATTTTGTCACCTCGAACGTAGTCGAAATGACATATTATTATGTCGAGATGACATTAAGATTGCTTTAACTTATCTATCAAATATTTGCCGGTGTAACTCTTAGGATTTTTTGATACTTCTTCAGGCGTGCCTGTCGCGACTATTGTTCCGCCATTGTCTCCGCCTTCTGGACCGAGGTCAATTATATGGTCTGCAACTTTGATTACGTCGAGATTGTGCTCGATAACTATGACGGTATTGCCTTTAGACACGAGTCTTTGGAGTATCATAATAAGTTTTTTGACGTCAGCGGAGTGAAGTCCGGTGGTAGGCTCGTCAAGAATATACACAGTCTTGCCTGTCGAGCGTTTGGAAAGTTCGGTCGCAAGTTTTACTCTTTGCGCTTCGCCGCCCGAAAGCGTGGTAGCAGGCTGACCGAGTTTGACGTAAGAAAGTCCGACGTCGTTGAGCGTGGATATCTTGTTGTATATCTGCGGTACGTTGCGGAAAAATTCGCAAGCCTCTGCGACAGTCATTTCCAACACGTCGTAGATACTCTTGCCCTTGAATTTGACTTGCAATGTCTCCCTATTGTATCTCTTGCCACCGCACACTGCGCAAGGTACGTAGACGTCTGACAAGAAGTGCATTTCTATCTTTTTGATACCGTCACCCGAGCAATTCTCGCACCTGCCGCCTGCGATATTGAAAGAAAATCTGCCGCCTGTATACCCTCTCGATTTTGCATCGGGGGTCTTTGCATACAATTCTCTAATAGCAGTAAATACGTTGGTGTAAGTCGCAGGGTTGGAGCGCGGCGTTCTGCCAATAGGGCTTTGGTCTATGGCAATGACTTTGTCAAGTTCTTCTATGCCAAGTATCTCCTTGCAATTGACAGGCTTTTCTGCGCTGCCATTGAGTTTGTTTTGCAATACCGGATAAAGCACTTCGTTGATAAGCGAAGACTTACCGCTGCCGCTCACGCCGGTGATAACACAAAAAGCCCCCAATGGAATATCTACGTCGATTTTTTTGAGATTGTTTTTGACCGCGCCTTTGATTTGAAGATATTTACCGTTGCCGGCGCGTCTCTCTGCCGGAAGTTCTATGACCTCTCTGCCCGACATATAGGCGCCGGTGATAGATTTTTCGCACGCCATAATATCCTGCGGAGTGCCTGCCGCAACGACTTCTCCGCCGTTGATACCTGCGCCGGGACCTATGTCGACGATATAATCGGCTTTGCGCATAGTGTCCTCGTCGTGCTCGACGACGATAAGCGTATTGCCGAGGTCTCGCAATCTCTCAAGCGTAGCCAAAAGTTTGTCATTATCCCTCTGGTGAAGACCTATACTTGGCTCGTCAAGAATATACAGCACGCCGACAAGTCCGCTGCCTATCTGCGTAGCAAGACGTATTCTCTGCGCCTCGCCGCCAGATAGAGTGGCTGAAGATCTGGTAAGTTGAAGATATTCAAGTCCAACGTTGACTAAAAAGCCCAGTCGCGCCTTAATCTCCTTGAGTATTTGATTGGCAATAATACTCTGCGTAGAGTCAAGTTGCAAGTTTTCAAAAAATTCAAACGCTTTGTCAATAGACAGCGCGCAAACCTCGTAAATATTAAGTCCGCCCACAGTCACGCCCAACACTTCTTTCTTGAGCCTCTTGCCGTCGCACACGTCGCAGTGCGCTTCTGCAAGGTATCTTGAGAGTTCGCCTCTCATAAAATCCGACGTCAAGGATTTATATTTATCCATAAAGTGATTGGCTACGCCATCAAAATTATAGTTGGTAACGCCGTCTGAAAACTTTCTGTTGACCTGCACTTTTTCGCCGTCTCCGTACAGCAATACGTTGAGAGCCTTTTTAGGCAACTCTTTGACAGGTACGTGGGTAGAAAAATTATACTTCTTTCCAAGCGCATCGTATATAGCGCGAGGATAGTTGAAATAATCCATATTCCAACCGCCTACGTCAAATGCGCCCTCACTGATAGACTTGTCCCATTTGACAAACTTCTGAGTATCAAGCACGTTCTTAAAGCCTAAGCCGGAACATTCCGGACAGGCGCCAAACGGCGAATTGAAAGAAAACATTCTTGGCTGCAACTCTTCTATGCTTATGTCGCAATCAGGACAAGCGTACTTTGTGGAATATAAGGATAATTCGCCGTTGATTTCCACTTCGACAAGCCCCTCTGCAAGTTTGAGCGCTGTCTCAAGGCTGTCTGTAAGACGTCTGCCCGCCTCTTCCTTGATTACGATTCTGTCAACTACGATTTTGATATTGTGCTTAAAATTCTTGTCAAGCGTAACTTCTTCGTCGACTATATTATACTCGCTGCCGTCGACGATAAGCCTGCTGTATCCGCTCTTGCGATATCCGTCAATTTGCTTGGAATACTCGCCCTTTCTACCTCTTACGACTGGCGCAAGTACGCGCACTTTTGCTCCCGCGCCCACGCTCATAACCTTATCGGCAATCTGATCGACAGACTGCTGGACTATCTCCTTGCCGCAATTGGGACAATGCGGAATACCTATTCTGGCATACAAAAGTCTTAAATAATCGTATATTTCCGTCACCGTGCCTACAGTCGAACGGGGATTGTGCGAAGTCGTCTTTTGGTCAATAGATATAGCCGGCGAAAGTCCGTCGATATAGTCTACGTCGGGCTTGTCCATCTGTCCCAAAAATTGCCTAGCATAAGACGAAAGACTTTCCATATATCTGCGCTGTCCCTCTGCAAAAATCGTGTCGAATGCCAATGACGACTTGCCGCTTCCGCTCAAGCCGGTCAACACCACGAGTTTGTCTCGGGGAATCTGCACGTCAATGTTTTTGAGATTGTGTACTCTTGCGCCCTTGATTGTTATGTTCTTATCCATAATAGTCTCCAACACGACTGTGTATATCGGCGCGCCTTTCGCTCTAACGGCTAGGACGCCTTCGGGGTCACGTACATATAGTACGCTCACCGCTCAGTTGCCACCGCACGAACGAAAATCACACCAATCTCCGCAGTCTTGCATCATTTATTGCAATTTTCTATTATTCTTTTTATTATAATAATATATCAGTATATATAGTTTTTATTGAGATTTCTCCACTTCGCTGTGCTCCGGTCGTAAGGAGCGAAGCGACGGCATAGCGAGCAAGCAGGTGCGTCTCGTGCGAGCGTCAATGACAAAATCATAAGTCACGCACGAGCGCGGAGAGTGCTGTTCATTTCGCTTTGCGAAATTGTCCGAATTGGACTTTTTTGTCCGTGCTAGGGCGAGATGAAGTCGTCAAGTGTACTTGCCGTACACGTCGACTTCTCAAGTCCCGACGTCAGGGCAAAAAGAGCAGCGCTATACGCGCTCGGTTACACACTTTACTTCTTTAATAACGCCTTCAAACTTGCAATCTGCTCGCGATACTTAATAGCCAACTCAAAATCCAAGTTCGACGAAGCCACTTTCATTGCAGAAGTAAGTCTTGCAAGTTCTCTAGATATATCCTTTTGAGAAGCCATAGGCTTGTCTTCTGCTTTTTTGGATATCTCCAGTGTATTGGATATCTCTTTGACTATTGTCTTTGGCGTAATGCCGTGAATCTTGTTATACTCGCTTTGTATCTCTCTACGGCGGTTGGTCTCCTCGATTGCACTCTTCATACTGTCGGTCATCACGTCGGCGTACATCACGACTTTTGCCTTAGCGTTTCGCGCCGCTCTGCCTATTGTCTGAATAAGCGAAGTTTCGCTACGCAAAAAGCCCTCTTTGTCTGCGTCGAGAATAGCCACCAACTGCACTTCGGGAATGTCCAGACCTTCTCTCAACAAATTGATACCTACGAGCACGTCAAATTCGCCTCGGCGAAGTCCTGCGATTATCTCCACTCTTTCAAGTGTGTCCACGTCAGAGTGCATATACTTGACTTTGATATGCCTCTCCGTCAGATATGCCGTCAGACTTTCCGCCATCTTCTTGGTAAGCGTCGTGACGAGTACCCGCGCCTTTTTGTCAACGGTGTCGTTGATACGCGATATAAGATCGTCTATCTGTCCGTCAATCGGGTGTATCTCCACTTCGGGGTCGATAAGTCCGGTAGGTCTTATGAGTTGTTCTACCACTTGTCCTGCCTGATCGAGTTCGTACTTTGCAGGCGTAGCCGATACGCAAATCATTTGTCCAACTCTGCTGTCAAATTCGTCGAATTTGAGAGGACGGTTGTCGTAAGCAGACGGAAGACGGAATCCGTAGTCCACAAGATTAACTTTACGCGATAAATCACCGTTGAACATTGCCCTCACTTGCGGAAGCGTCATATGGCTTTCGTCCACGAAGAGCAAAAAGTCCTTGGGGAAAAAGTCCAACAGCGTATAAGGCGGCTGTCCGGGCTGTCTGCCGTCAAAATATCTGGAATAGTTTTCTATACCCGAACAATAACCCATTTCTTTGATCATCTCTAGGTCATAACTCACTCTCTCTTTGAGCCTCTGCGCCTCTAAGAGTTTGCCTTGCTGTCTGAACAACTCGACTTGCTCTGCCATATCTTCGCGAATTTTGTCAAGGCAGGCGTCGCGCTTTTCTTTCTCAACGACGTAATGCGTCGCAGGGAAAATATTGACGTGCTTAAGTCCGCACACGGTCTTTGCCGACACAGGATCAAATTGAGATATCTTCTCTATCTCGTCTCCCCAAAATTCTACTCTTATCGCGTAATCAGAACTCTCGACTGGAAATATCTCCACTATATCCCCGCGTACTCTAAATGTGGCGCGCGCAAATTCAATATCACTGCGCTTATACTGTATCTCTACAAGATTGTCAAGTAAAGCGTCTCTGTCTATGCTCATACCTTCGCGAAGTGATATTGCCAAAGCAAAATACTCCATCGGAGCACCTAATCCGTATATGCAAGATACCGAAGACACAACTATCACGTCTCGGCTCTCGCATAGCGCGCTGGTGGCAGAATTGCGAAGTCTGTCTATCTCGTCGTTGATAGACAAATCCTTTTCAATATAAGTATCCGTGCGCGGAATGTACGCTTCAGGTTGATAATAATCGTAATACGATACAAAATACTCCACACGGTTGTTGGGAAAAAACTCTCTGAACTCATTGCAAAGTTGCGCCGCCAAAGTCTTATTGTGCGCTATGACAAGCGCGGGGCGGTTACATTCTTTTATGACGTTTGCCATAGTAAATGTCTTACCGCTGCCAGTCACGCCAAGCAAAACTTGAGTGCGCAAACCGTCGTTTACGCCCTCTACGAGTTTTTGTATTGCCCGCGGCTGATCTCCGCAAGGAGAAAACTTACTTTTGAGTTCAAACATAATAGCAAGTGTATTTTAGCACAAATGTTCGCATTTTGCAACTATTACAACAAATATTTTGTCGATAAATTGCAATATACCTATATTTAATATTAACAAAACAATATAATTTAATCAATAATAATATTTAAACAATTCTTTAATAATGTATCGTCTAATACCGATTCTATCATTGCATCCATTAGTTTTTCTCTATCTATCATTGCCCACTTTATAGTTAACCCCATATTAAGAGCATATTCTCTAACGAATTCTCTTATAGCCCTTCCGTTTCCTTCTCTAAATGGATGAATAATATTTAATTCGCTCATTATATATGATAAAAACTCTATTTTTTCATTTTTAGTAATCAATTGACGAGAATGTATCGTCACATTGGAAAATAACTTTGAGAGATTTTCTTCTATAAAATTATATAGGCAAAATTGCGTGTTGCCTTTAGATATATTTTCCATTCTTGTTTTCCCAGCAAAATCATAACAATCCTGAAAAATATACTCGTGAATGTCATATAAATGTCTTATATCAAAACTACCCTTTAACGGAGAATATTCCAACTCATATAATCTCGCAGCTACCAATTGAGTTTCTGCTAATCTCAACGTATCCCAATTTGTTATATTTAATTTGTTAACTAATACGGTAGAATCTGGATAGCAATAAATGCTTTGAGAGTTTGTATACAATTCATATTTATCAAAAAAATTTGACATACTATTGTTTAAACCTTTCTAAAATTTGAGCGACTCTTTCTTCTATTGTAACTTTTCCATCTTTACGCAATTTCATATATTCTACGGATTCTTCGTCAATATCAAGTCCTTCCAAAGCCATAGTTGCTATTACGTTAGATATACTTATCTCGTTAAATTCATTTTTGTTATAAAAATTTTTCATAATTGTCTTTTTATTATATCCATATATGAAAATTATTTAACTTTTTTCTTTTTGGGCTTTGGACGCGGCGTAACTTCTTCCAACTTTTGAGTGACTTTGACTGCCAAATCCGCGTCGTCTATGTCCAAGATAAAATGCTCTTTTGCTCCGCCGTAAGGAATACCCCTCGGCGCGTCTGCCAAATCCTCCGTAACCGCGTCAAGCATCTTGACGTATACGGTATCGTCGCATACGAGCAACACAGGTTTGTCATTGACGTATACCATATATTCGCCGAACATCTTTTTATAACGGATTTCGCCGACTCCTCTAACTTGTTCGCATACGTATTCAATAAACTCAACCGACGTAGCCATATATACCCCTATTTTGAAAAAATTGATTTTAAAATTGTACCAATTATAAAACTGAGAATTGCTCCCGACACTGTCAAAGCAATCTTCATTCTGACCTGTCTCTTTTCTTTTGCTATTTGATAGGCAAAATCATAACCGCCCTTCTGAAGCGTGATGCAGTAATATTCTTCGCCCTTTTTCTCCGTCGTGATAAGTTCGAAATAACCTTCGCTGACGAGTGACTTTAAGGACGGAGCAAGTTCGCTCTTTTTAAATTGAATGGTGTAAGGCATTGACGAAAGCAAATCGTTTTGAGATATGAGACAAGTGCCGTCCTTTTCGACGGCCTTGTAATATACGGCTTTCATAAGTTGTTTTGTCTTCTTATTTAGCATAATACCTCACATCAAAAGACTGATAATGACCGCGCCTAGCACGCCGAATATCAATCCCATAATACCTCCTGACAGCAGTCCGCCGAGAAAACCTCTTCCCATTGCGCTTTTCTTGAGTTTCTTGACTTCAAACTTTCTCTTTTTGACAGCGTCACCGCTTGAGGGCATAACCACAAGACTTCCGTTTTCGTCAGTCTTTATAAAAGCATTGTCAAGTCCGCTTGGCTCTTTGTCCTCAGATTCTGCCTGCGCTCTCATTTGCTCAAGATAGGCTTTGTACTCCTGCACGAGCACTCTCGCCTTGTCCGTCAACGTAAAACATACTTCTTGCTCGTCCGCATACTTATTGATAAGACATCCGTTCATCTTGAGTTCTTTCCACAAGGCTTTTAAGTCAAAGTTGGGGTCTTCTTGGCTGCTGATGGCTTTGAGGTCCTCCCACTCAACCACAAGATACTTGTTGTCGGGGTATTTATCGCAAATATCCACTAAATACAAAGTTGCCGAATTTGTCAACATATACTGCCTCCCCTAAGTGATTACTAGCCTGTCAATATATATTATATTTATTTTTCTACTCTTATGACGTTGTCTACGCTGATGACGTTGGGCAAATTCTCAATGTCCTTGATTGCGCTCTTCATAGCGTTCTCGCTCGTCTTGTGCGTGATAAATACGATTGGTATAACTTCTTTATTTTCGTCTTGACGCATTTGCGCAATAGATACTTTATGTTTTTTAAATACCGTCGCAATGTCAGCGATCACGCCGCTGACGTCTCTTGCGCTGAGTCTCAAATAATACTCACTCTCAAAATCAGATACGATCTCGCTCTTGTCCATTACGTCAAACATCTCGCCGTATCTTGCGTGCTCAACCTGTCTTGCGCAGAATACTATATCGCTGACAATCGCGCTGCCTGTAGGCAATGCGCCTGCGCCTCTGCCGTAGATCATTATGTCTCCCACTGCGTCACCCACTACAAATACGGCGTTGAACGAGCCGTTTACGCTTGCAAGCGGATGGGACTTTAGCAAAAATACAGGATGTACTCTCGCTTCGATTTTTTCACCCTTTTGCTTAGCAATTGCCAAAAGTTTGATAACAAAGCCCATTTCCTTGGCAATCTTGATATCTTCTTTGCTTATCTTGGTGATGCCCTCTCTGTAGATTAATTCTACCGGCACTCTCTTATTAAAAGCAAGAGACGAGAGTATGCTCAACTTATAAGAAGAATCGTATCCCTCAACGTCTGCCACAGGGTTTGCCTCTGCATAGCCGAGCGCTTGAGCGTCCTTAAGCACGTCTTGATAGTCTGCGCCCTCTTCTGACATTCTTGTGAGAATATAGTTGGTAGTGCCGTTGATAATAGTCTTGATCTCCTGTATGCCGTTGGCTTGCATTGCCTGAGTCATAGTCCTTATGATAGGCATACCGCCACCTGTCGTTGCCTCGTAATAGAGACCTGCACCTGTCTTTTGAGCAGCCTTTTCAAGTTCCGGCCAGAACTTGGCAAACATCTCTTTGTTGGAGGTAACTATACTCTTGCCTGCTTCCAAAGCCTTGATAAGAAAAGTTCTTGCAGGCTCCGTTCCGCCCATACACTCAACGACGATGTCTACGCTTGGATTGGCGCATATCTCATCAATGTCTTTTGCAAGAATGGACAAATCAAGTCCAAGTCCAGTTACTCTTTCGGGTACTCTGTCCAATACGGCGGCAATATCAATATCCACTCCGTATTCTTTGGCAATTTGACTTCTGCGGTCAATCAAAATTTTGCAAGTTCCTCCACCGACAACTCCAAGTCCGAGTACGGCTACGCCAACTTTTTTCATACTGTTCTCCTGATCAAAAAAATTTTGTATGAGATTATTTTATATTATTTTTTATTGTTTGTCTATTTTATGCGCAATTATTTTTATAATTTTTTGTCAAAAACCGTTTATAAATTCTTTTGCGCGGAATTTTCGTCATAATACACGTTTTGCAATTCGTCGTCTTCGTCAAACATTTTGCTAAGTATTTCTATTGCTTCGCTCAATATGACAAATGCATAATTTATGTCACCTAGAGCGCGGAGATTGGTGTGCATTTCGCTTTAGCAAGGGCGAGCGGTATCGTCAAGTGTACTTGCCGTACACGTCGATACCCCGAGTCCCGATGATCAAGCGGAAGGCACACCAATATATGCGCTCGCCTGCTTAGTTCATATCGTAAATAATCTTAAGCCCCTTAAGCGTCAATGACCTATCCACCACGTCAATAATCTTATCATCGTCGACGCCAAGTATGACTTCGCTAAGACCGCCGGTGGCGATGACCTTTACGTTGTCGTACCCGCTATCTTCTTTGAGTTTTTTGACGATATACTTGACCATACCGGTCGAACCGTAAACCATACCCGCCTGAAGCGCTGTGACGGTAGTCTTTGCGATAATACTGTCGGGCTTTGCAATCTCTATCCTAGGCAACTTTGCCGTATTGTTGACAAGCGCCTCAAGTCCAGTGATTATACCGGGAGCAATGCAACCGCCCAAAAATTCGCCTTTGGGAGATATCACGTTGAAAGTCGTAGCCGTACCGAAGTCCACGACGATACACGGACCGCCGTAGAGCCTATATGCCGCCACGCTGTTGACAATTCTGTCTGCTCCAACTTCTTGCGGATTGGAGTATTTTATGTTAAGTCCTGTCTTGATACCTACGCCAACCATAATAGGCTTTTTGCCGAGATAATACTCGCAAGCGTGTTCAATAGTATAGTTGAGAGAAGGCTGAACGGACGACATAATCACTCCGTCAAAACTCTTGAGGTCTATATTCTTTGAACCGAAAAGTCCGGCAAAAAGTATGCCTATCTCGTCTGCCGTCCTAATGACTTTGACAGACAACCTCCAAGAATGTATGAGCGTATTGCCGTCGTATACGCCTAATTTGATATTGGTATTACCAACGTCGATTACAAGTAACATAAAGCCTCCGTATTTTTAAATTAATAATATCTCTATCAACGCCTTGAATACATCAAAACGACGTAGAGTTGAAGTCAGTTTCGTTTGTCGGTTCTTCTATAATTATCTCCTTGCCCATCTTCGGCGGCGGCACGAGTCTAGCCTGTCTTAGCGCAAGAATTATCGGCGGTACGAGAATAGAAAATGCAATGATTTCTATAAGGAAGTTGATACCAAACCAAGTGAGTATCAACTCAAGACTTATCTGCGTACCGTTGGTGAGCACTTTACCGTTGTATAAAAGCACGGTAAAAAGACCGCAAAAGAAAGTATTGGTGACTACGCCCAACGCAGTGCTAATTCCGCTAATTACGCCGTCGATTGCGTAGATTTGCTTTTGATTGACAAGTTCTTTGCCATCTTCCGTGACGCGATACTTAGGGTGCAACAATGCTTTTCGCAATCCCAAGCCAACGAAATAACTTACCACGCCAATTAGCACTCTCGGCAACATACATACCAAAGGATTTTGCCACACCGGCGCCATAGGTCCAGCCGCCTTTGTGGTGTACCAGGCAACTTGATTGACGACAGCCATCAATACGCCGAGTATCATAGTCATCTGAAAGTCATACCCTTGAGCAATGATAAGAAGCGGCAGTATCATAAACGCCAGCGTCACAGTGCCGAAAGATATAGGGAAAAAACAGAAAAAGATTGTCAGCGCCAACATAAGCGCCAAGATTGCCAGATTTTTAGATCTGCGCGCGTTTGGGGTCTCCCCCGATTTTAAATTAGACATAAACACCTCGCTTGAGTTCCTTAAGGATACCCATCTCGCCCCGCCAGTCTACGGTCGGGGGTCATAATAAATTTTTTTTGGACATACGGTCAATTAAGTACCGCTGTCCAAAATCAGTATACAATATTAAATATGAAAATTCAAGTATTTTTATAAAATCGCCGTTATAAATATCTAATCAGTCGGCTCGACTGCCGAATCGGCATTAGAGTTAACTACGTTATCTTTTAAAAGGTATTCTTTGTATTTCTTTTGGTATCTGGTAAAGTTGATGATTTCCCACACAGTATCTACAGCAAACACAGGTAAAAATACGCAGAGCGTAAACTTCCAATATAGATCGGTGAACACCGCAACAAAAGCCACCCATATTATAAATACGATTGACGTAATAATTCCCTTGAAAATTCTGTATGGCAACGGCTTGATTGAAAAACTCAGCCACCAAGTCAAAAAGTTGTATTTTTGCATAGTTTGATTTTAGCATAATATAACAGATAAGTCAATTTGTTTTATTGTCATATTGAGCGAAGTGGCAATATCGCAACATCTAGTATGGATAAATATCCATTTCTATTATTTCTTCTCTATTATCTGTTATTTAATAAAAATGCTATAAGACCTCTCGACTGCGCTCGAGGTGACAGGGCGTGCGTCTCAACCTAAAATCTGCGCAATAAATATGGCTCTAATTATGACAAAGAATAATCCCCCCGCTTGCCTCATATACTCTAATATGACAAAGGTCAAATGGCTGTGGAGCATTGCAATAGCGATGGGCATAGTATTGCTATATGCCTCGCTAAGCGCTTATTTTATAAAGATCGGAGAGTGGTACAACGCATTGATACTGCCCTCAATTGCGCTTGCGCCAAAAGGTATGGCAATAGGCTGGAGCATTGCGTATATCGTCAATATCGCAATAATCGCCCGCCTTATTTACCATCGGAAACATACGATAATTATATTACCGCTTGTCATACTTGGCATTTTGAATATAATTTGGTGTATGATATTCTTTGCTATTCACTCCCCAATTGCAAGTTTTGTAATATTGATAATTGCGTGCGCGTTGATATTTGCAATATTCGTAATGACTATTCGCCGAGATACAATTGCTATGATACTTCTAGAGCCGCTATTCGCTTGGTACGTCTATCTTGCAATAGTCAATTATTATATCTTCGTCAACAATTAAAAGATACCGACCAAACGAAAATGTCGTAATGCTCCATTTTGTCGGTATTTATTGATATGAATATGAAATAAAAGGATTAAATCTCTCCAATACGGTCGAAATGACATTATGATAGCAGCAAGGCCGCCGCTTACGCGACAGCCTTGTTGTTTATCTTATGTAGTTCTGTAACAATTTGTACTATTCCTTATTTACAGCAGCAGCAAAGCGCTACGATAACCGGTATAATACAACTGCAATCACAGCCGCTCTTGCTTGAACCGCAGTTACCGCCGCAGCATCCGCAGCACATAAGCAAGATGATGAGCCATAAGCAGTTGCATCCGCAGCCGTTGTTAGCGTTTTCGGAATAGCATTGATTGTTTGCGCAACCGCAATCGTTAAAGTTCGTCATTACAATTTCCTCCATAGTTTTTGAAGGTCGGAGCGCTGCTCTTTCCTTCTAGTTCATAATAAGCAAATTAAAATAAAAGTGTGACTATATATTTGACATACTACAGCAAATTTATTAAAATAAAAACAATAATATATCGCGTACAATAGATAGGTATCTTCACGCTAACGCGAGACGACTATACAAAAAATATGCGATCAAGGAGTAATTTTTTATTATGGCAGAATTGACAATGGATAAACTCGTTGCGCTTTGCAAAGGCAGAGGCTTTATTTTTGCAGGCAGCGAAATTTACGGCGGATTGGCAAACACTTGGGACTACGGTCCTTTGGGCGTTGAACTTAAGAACAACGTCAAAAGAGCGTGGTGGAAAAAATTCGTACAGGAAAACACTCTCAACACCGGTCTTGACAGCGCAATACTTATGAATCCCAACGTATGGGTTGCGTCGGGTCACGTGGGCGGTTTTTCCGACCCGCTTATGGACTGCAAGAGTTGTAAGACGCGTCACAGAGCCGACAATCTTATCGAAGATTATATCGCGCGTAAAAAACTTGACTTGAGCATTGCTGGCTGGTCCAACGACAAAATGGAAAAATATATCGCCGACAACAAGATTGTCTGCCCCAACTGCGGCAAGTGCGACTTCACCGGCGTAAGACAATTCAACCTTATGTTCAAGACTTTCCAAGGCGTGACAGAAGACACGACCAATACCGTATATCTCCGTCCGGAGACTGCGCAAGGTATCTTCGTCAACTTCCTCAACGTGCAACGCACTAGCCGTATGAAAGTGCCATTTGGTATCGGTCAGATAGGCAAGTCGTTCAGAAATGAAATCACCCCGGGCAACTTTATATTCCGTGTGAGAGAATTTGAGCAAATGGAACTTGAGTTTTTCTGCAAACCCGGCACTGACCTAGAATGGTTTGGATATTGGAAAGAATTCTGCAAGAACTGGCTTTTAGGGCTTGGTATCAAAGAAGACAGACTGAAACTCCGCGACCACGATCCCGAAGAATTGTCGCACTACTCCAACGCAACGACTGACTTTGAATTCAAATTCCCATTCGGTTGGGGCGAACTGTGGGGTATCGCAGACCGAACTGATTTTGACCTCAACGCTCACGCAAAAGTAAGCGGAAAGAACCTTGAATACACCGACCCTGTGACAAATGAAAAGTACGTACCTTACGTAATCGAGCCGTCGCTCGGTGTGGAAAGAATGGTGCTTGCTCTACTGTGCAACGCCTATGAAGAGCAAGAACTTGAGGGCGGAGACAGCCGCGTGGTAATGCACTTCCACCCTGCAATTGCTCCTTATAAAGTAGCGGTATTGCCACTCCAAAAGAAAGCGCTTGGCGAAAAGAGTGAAGAACTGTATAGACAACTTTCCAAAAAATTCTCTGCTACCTACGACGAAACGGCTTCTATCGGCAAGAGATACCGTCGCCAAGATGAAATCGGCACACCGTATTGCGTGACAGTCGATTTTGATACTTTGGAAGACAACTGCGTCACCGTAAGAGAAAGAGACAGTATGCAACAAGAGCGTATCTCAATTGACCAACTCAAAGAGTATCTCGCAAAGCGTATGGAATATTAAAGATATAGTTATAAAAATTTCTCCACTACGGTCGAAATGACACTTTTATTTAATATGTAACAACATAAGGAGTGCAATTAAGTTGCGCTCCTTTTTGCTTATTTTATTTGTCTGCCTTTCATTGTCAAAAGTAAATTTTATGTAATATAAAAAACTATATATGGACAATTTGGCTTTATGTTGTTATAATAAATTAAAGAATTAACATATGATTAGACAAAACAGAAATTGAAACCAATTTATATCAAATTACATCTACCTCGGTAGCATAAGAGTATATATCAATAATTAAGGAGTGGCAGCAATATGGAAAACAAAGAGTTGATAGAAGAATTAAAAAAGATAAAAGAGGAATTGCAAAAGAAAAACTTGCAAGAGCAAGACCGCAACAAAAAGTTACATTTCAAATTAACATTGCTGTGCGTACTGTCTTTCTTCTCTATGTTGCTTATAATGGTCAACATAATAATGCTGACTGTAGTCTAATCTAATAAATAAAAAAAGTATAGGACGATCTTCTCAAGACCGTCCTTTTTTAATCTTATCTAATTTTTAATTAGCCTTTCGTCGAATAGTTTGGCGCTTCTTTCGTAATATTTATATCGTGCGGATGGCTCTCGATAAGCGCCGCATTGGAAATCTTGACGAATTGCGCTTTCTTACGCAACGTGTCGATATTAGGCATACCGCAATATCCCATACCCGAACGAAGTCCGCCCATAAGTTGGAAAATCACGTCTGCTAAAGAGCCTCTGTAAGGTACTCTGCCCTCGACGCCTTCGGGAACGAGTTTTTTGGCGTTGGTCTGGAAGTATCTGTCTTTGCTACCTGCCGACATAGCCGCAAGCGAACCCATACCTCTATATACTTTATATGATCTGCCTTGGAAGATTTCGATTTCGCCCGGAGTTTCCTCTGTGCCTGCAAATAGGCTTCCGAGCATAACTGCGCTTGCGCCTGCGCCCAAAGCCTTGACTATATCACCGGAGTACTTGATACCGCCGTCGGCAATAATTCTCTTACCCATCTTGTCGGCTTGCTCCGCGCAATCCATAACTGCCGTAACTTGAGGTACGCCGATACCTGCGATAATTCTAGTAGTACAAATAGAACCGGGACCGATACCCACTTTGACTACGTCTGCGCCGCTGTCAATGAGCGCCTTCGTTGCTTCTGCTGTTGCCACGTTGCCGGCAATGATTGGAAGGTCTCCGAACTTTGCTTTTACCTTGGCTACGCAATCAAGCACGCCCTTGGAATGTCCGTGAGCAGTGTCTATCGTGATAACGTCGACTTTGCTCTCTACCAACGCAGATACTCTGTCCATAATGTCTGCCGTCACGCCAACTGCCGCGCCCGCCAAAAGTCTGCCGCTGCTGTCCTTTGCGCTGCTTGGGTACTTGATAGCCTTTTCTATATCCTTGATAGTGATAAGTCCTTTGAGATTACCCTTCTTGTCTATAAGCGGCAACTTCTCTATTCTGCGCTCTGCCAAAATCTTTTGAGCCTGCTCAAGCGTAGTGCCTACCGGAGCGGTGACAAGATTGTCTTTGGTCATACAATCACCGATAAGTTTTGACATATCCGTCTCAAATCTCAAATCTCTGTTGGTAATGATACCCACCAATCTGCCGTCGACTGTGACAGGTACGCCGCTAATCTTAAATCTGCGCATAAGATTGTTGGCTTCCTCCAAAGTATTTTGAGGTCCTAAAGAAAACGGATTGGTGATTACGCCGTTTTCGCTTCTCTTGACTTTGTCGACTTGCTCGGCTTGTTGCTCTATAGTCATATTCTTGTGAATCATACCTATGCCGCCCTCGCGCGCCATAGCAATAGCCAACTCGCACTCGGTGACAGTATCCATCGATGCGCTCAATAGGGGAATATTAAGTGTAATTTTGTCACAGAGTTTTGTAGATAAGTCTACTTGATACGGCAACACCTCTGAATATTGAGGAATAAGCAACACGTCGTCAAACGTCAATCCTTCTTTTGCAATCTTGCCCATTTGAAATAATCTCCTTAAACTTTTTATTATTTTAAATCAAATCATTAGGGTATGTCAAACAAATTACTTGTCACTCAAAGAATTTTTGTTGCAAATAATAAAGATTTTCTTGCTTCACTTCGTTAAGGTCAAAATGCTGACATTATATGCAATAATGACGATAGATTTTTACATTTTTGTCTTGAAATATTATTTAATATATGTTAAAATAAATACGTATGTAATATTTTTGACACTTTGGAGGCCAAAATGATTGACGAAATTAAGACACTGATCACCAAAATGACTTTGGAAGAAAAAGCCGGGTTATGCTCCGGTTATGACTTCTGGAGCACAAAGCCTATAAAACGACTTGGCGTGCCAAGTGTGATGATGGCAGACGGTCCTCACGGATTGAGAAAAGAAAACGACGACGACGTCAATCTCGGAATGAAGCAATCATTCCCCGCCACGGCTTTCCCGCCCGCGGTCAACCTTGCCAGCACTTGGAACGTAAATATGGCTACCAAAATGGGCGAAGCGTTGGGTAAAGAATGTCTTGACCAAAACATAAGCACGATTTTGGGACCTGGCACGAATATCAAGAGAAGCCCCCTTTGCGGACGCAACTTTGAGTACCTGTCGGAAGACCCATATCTTGCGGGAAAGATGTGCAAGAATTATATTGAAGGCGTGCAGTCAAATGACGTAGGTACTTCGCTCAAGCACTTTTGTGCCAACAATCAAGAAAAACGCAGAATGACAATCAACAGTATAGTCGACGAGCGTACGTTGAGAGAGATATACCTCCCCGCATTCGAGGAGGCTGTCAAGGCTCAACCAGACACCGTGATGTGCTCTTACAACAAACTCAACGGCGTATACCTGTCGGACAACAAACGTCTTCTCACGGATATATTGAGAGACGAGTGGGGCTTTAAAGGTATCGTAGTCAGTGACTGGAATGCGCTCAACAACCGTATTGAAGCAATCAAAGCGGGACTTGACCTTGAGATGCCAAGTTGCGGCGGCGCAACGGATAAGCAAATCGTCAAAGCCGTCAAGAGCGGCAAACTCGACGAAAAACAACTTGACAGCGTAGTAGAAAGATTGCTTGGATATATTATTAAGAGTTACTCTGCTCTTCAACCCGAATATAAGGCTGATTACGATGCAGCGCACGAAGTGGCAAGAGAGATTGCAGAGCAATCATTCGTACTTATGAAAAACGACAACAACGTGTTGCCTATCGACGAAAACGAAGACGATATTGCTATCATTGGCGAACTTGCTCGCACGTTGCGTTATCAAGGCTCGGGTTCTTCAAGAATCAATCCATACAAACTCGTCAACTTCCTCGAGGCTATGGACGCCAACGGCAAGAAATATGAATTTGCTCCCGCGTATGATTTGGTGGGTGACAAACTCGACGAGAAACTCCTCGAAGAAGCAATTCAAGTGGCTAAAAAACATAAAAAGGTATTCCTGTTCGTCGGACTTACGGATCAATACGAAAGCGAAAGTTACGACCGCAACCATACGTCAATACCAAAGAGCCACAGTGACCTTATCGAAGTAATGACTTCTATCAATCCAAATACCGTAGTCGTACTCTTTGGCGGCTCCCCAGTGACAATGCCTTGGATAAACAAAGTAAATACTATGCTCAACGCATATCTCCCTGGCGAGGCCGGCGGAGAGGCTCTGTATAACGTGCTCTTCGGCAAAGTCAACCCAAGCGGTAAACTTGCCGAGACATACCCAATAAAGGAAGAAGACAATATCGTCAGCAAATACTTCCCAATGGGACCAAAAAACGTAGAATACAGAGAAAGCATTTACGTGGGCTACAGATATTTTGACAGCGCTAACAAAAACGTGCTCTTCCCATTCGGCTACGGTCTTTCGTATACCACCTTTGAGTACAGCGACTTGAAAATCGACGGTATGCAGGTATCTTATACCGTCACCAACACAGGCAAAGTCGACGGATACGAAGTATGTCAGTTGTACGTCAGTGACCCAAATCCTGTCGTATTCAAAGCAAAGAAAGAACTCAAGGGCTTTGAAAAAGTATTTATCAAGGCTGGCGAAAGCGTCAGAGTCACGCATACGCTCGATTATAGATCCTTTGCTTTCTATAATACCGCCATCAACGAATGGTATGCGACAAACGGCGAATATAATATCCTGATTGGCGCGTCAAGCAGAGATATTAGACTGCAAGGCGTAATCGACGTCAAGTTCGACCAAGAAGAAAAGAAACTCCCCGATTACAAGACCATCTGCCCTTGCTACTATGATATCGCGCATTGCGACGAAATTCCTTCCGAGCAATTTGCAAAACTATACGGCGGAGATATTCCTGTCAATGCCGACACCAAGCGCGGTTATTTCGATTACAACACCACGATTGGCGAACTCAAAGTGTGCTTGATAGGCAAACTTATAGTCAAGGTTGCACCGTCAATAATCAAAAGCCAAGTGCCAAATGCCGACATAACAACAATGATGATGCTCAAGCAAGGTATGGAAGAAATGCCGCTTAGAGGTCTCGTCGGTATATCTTCGGGACTTATCCACACTTCCCTTATCGACGGTATGCTTATGTGGGGCAACAAAAAATATTTCAGAGGTATCTTTAAGTTGCTTGGCGGAGTATTCGGCACGTTGGGTCATATATTAAATAAAAATGCAATGGAAAAACGCAGAAAAGAGGGCAAAGCCGTAATGGTCAACGACGTAATCAAAGAAATCAAGCAAAACGAAAAAGAGAGAAAAGCCCTTGAAAAAGAAAAGACAAAACTTGCCAATAAAGAAACCAAAATGATTGAGAAAAACGAAAAGCGCGAAGAAAAATTGGCAAAAAAATCTGCAAAATAAATCAAAGTAAATTTACGAAAGCGGGAGTAAATCCCGCTTTTATTATACTATGAAACCTTTCGACTTCGCTATGCTCCGCTCAAGGTGACGTTGGAGTGTATGTCATTTCGACCAGAGCGTAGCGTCGTGGAGAAATCTCTATCAGGTTATTTACAAGGATAAATATTTATACATTTTACATTGCAAAACGCTATTTGTCATATTCTGCAACTTGTCCTCATAATATTTAATATCAAATTATATTGGAGGATATATGAAAAAGTTTTTTAAGGCAATCATACCTATTGCAATTCTGGCGGTAATTATCGTAGCGTGCGTAGGTTGCGCAGAACAAAAGACAAATCTCGAAAAACTATCCGAGCATACGAGTTATATGCAAAATGCTCTCTACACCGCCTCAGACGACAACTTTGACGTCTCACTGAGCATAATAATGCAAGAAGAACATTTCATTGCCGACGGCAAGACTGACAAAGTAATGAACGTAAGCACTTTGACGCTTACACCGCATAACGTAGATACTCTGTCCAATACCTATGAATACACTCTTAAGGGCAGCAAGTCTAGCGCTACAGGAAGTATATCAAAAAACAAATTGGGAATAAATCTTGCTTGCAAAATTGAGAATATAGCCGACCTTGGCGACCTCGAGAGCCTTACTCTCACCCTTGACGAAACAAGTCTTGAATATTCTCTATCAAATATATGCCCTACAGAATGTAGCGCGGAAAACGCTCTTGAGATAGCATATAATCACTATCAAGAAAAGATAGACGCGTCACTTGCCGATAATTCTTTTGACAGAGAATGTTACGTCAAACTTATGACACAAACCGAAGAAGACGGCAAATATTTTTGGTACGTATCTTTTATTAAAAATAAGGGAGATTACTGGTCTGTTATCGTCGACCCGCAGACTAAAGAAGTAGTCAACGCAAGAGAAAGTAAGTAGACATAACGCAAGGCTCCATTTTGTCAGTACTTATTAAGTGGATTAGACCTCTCGACTGCGCTCGATGTGACATTATAAATATGTCATTCTGAGCATAGTTGTGAGGAAGCGAAGTATAATGTAATTGAAAAAATACACCATTTCGCAATAAGTCAGTAAATGTATACTTTTTTGGAATTGTGAAAAATCGGCATTAAATTAGAATTTTAATTGTATAAATTTAAACAACACGCAACATTGCTTGCGTGTTGTTTTTAATAGGTGTGAGATATTGATGCTCGCTATGCCGTCGCTACGCTCATTACGACTTTCTTCATTTCGCTCAATATGACGTCACACATCTGTCACCTCGAGCATAGTCGAGAGGTCTCTAACCGATTATTATACTATTGAGATTTCTCGACTTCGCTCGTAAGGAACGAAGTGACGGCATAGCGAGCAAGCAGATGCGTCTCGTGTGAGCGTCAATGACATCTACTTTATTCTTTAATACGGTACGCTGTCAACTCTTTTATTTTTACTCTCAACTTGACAGTATCGTATTTGTCATTAAGACTCCAAGTCCAATTGTCCCCAGTGGTCGACGGCGCATTGATACGCCCCTCTTCTTTTATACCCATATAATCTGCCATTGGGATAATTACTCGCTCTGCCTTTGTTGACATAGCGGTACGTATCAGACAATGAGTATCGCTCTCGCCTTTCTTTGGCTTGCAGGTCTTTTTGAATAAACTTCTCTCTTGTTTGTCAATGCTATCAAACCATTGCGGAGTCGTCATATTATCGTGTGTGCCGGTATATACCACGCAGTTGGACGACTTGATATTCTTTGGCAAATAATCGCTATTCTCGTCACCAAATGCAAATTGCAAGACTTTCATTCCGGGATAGCCTGTCTTCTTGAGAAGTTGACGGACGGACGGCGTAATCACGCCCAGATCTTCGGCAATGATCTTTGCGCCAGGCAGATGTTTGTCAAGTTCTTTAAAAAGACTTATGCCAACGCCTTTGCGCCACTCGCCCACCTTGGCAGTTTGACATTCCCTGTCTACGACGTAATAAGCCTCAAAGCCTCGGAAGTGATCTATACGTATTACGTCATAGAGTTTGTACGCGATGGTAAGTCTATCTATCCACCACTGATATTTTTCTCTTTTCATCTTTTGCCAATCGTATATCGGATTGCCCCAAAGTTGACCGTCTGCGGAAAACGCGTCGGGCGGAACTCCTGCGACAACCGTGGGCTCTAGGTCTTTGTCCAAAAGATAATTCTTGGGTTTTGACCAAACGTCCACGCTATCGTAAGCAACGTATATAGGCATATCTCCCACAATCTCTATACCCTTTGAATTGGCGTACGCCTTGACTTTGGCGTATTGCGAATAGAACTCGTATTGAACGAACTTCCAAAATTCAATACTTCCCGCATATTTTATTTGCAACTTCTTCAAATTCAATCGGTATTTTTCGTCTTTTCCCCAACTGCTCCAAGAAGAATTGTTGTGATATTCCTTTATCGACATAAAAAGCGCGTAATCGTCAAGCCAAAAAGCATTGTCTCGCTTGAACTCAACATATTCGCTTTGGTTTATGTCAAAAAGTTCAAAAGCCTTTTTAAGCAAAAATAACCTGCTCTCAAAAAGATATCCGTAATCTACTCTTAGAGCCTTACTCTGATAGCCTTTTGCATAAGCCTTGTCAAGTAATCCTTCTTCAACAAGAGTGTCTATGTCGATAAAATAATGATTTCCCGCAAACGCGGACGGAGACTGATAGGGCGAATCACCGTAAATCGTCGGATTGAGCGGCAGAACCTGCCAATAATTTTGATTACATTCTTTCAAAAAATCCACAAATGCAAACGCGCTTTTGCCAAGCGTACCTATGCCGTACTTGCTGGGCAATGAAAATATCGGCAATAATATCCCTGCTTTTTTCTCCATAACACTTCCTATATTTATATAAATATATATATCAATATAATATAAACGATATTTAATCTATGGATTTATTATAATACATATCTGCACCATTTGCAATACAAGAGCGCCGTCTTGCGAGAATTTATTGCTTTTGGAATTAAATACTGATATAATAATATAAAATTACTTTGCCAAGAGCAAAATATAACTTATCCCTTGCGGATAACAAAGGAGCAAGCAAATGCCGTATAGTGTATATTTGAAGAAAAATGAAGAAAAGCGTATCGTCGCAGGTCATCCGTGGGTGTATGCCAACGAAGTTGCGCGCATTGAAGGCAAGGATAAAAACGGCTCGCTTGCCACTGTGTATGATTTCAGCGGCAGATATATCGGCAAAGGCTATATCAACCACCTTTCCAAAATTTTAGTGCGTATTTTTATCCGCGACGACAGTATGCCCGACCTTGAATATTATAAGCAGGCTATCAAAAAAGCCAACGACTATAGAATCTCGCTTGGAATGAACGATTGCTACCGTATGGTATTTGGAGAAAGTGACAACTTACCCGCTCTTATCGTTGACAAGTATTCGGATATTCTCTGCGTTCAACTACTCTCGCTTGGCATTGAAAAAAATAAAGACATCATTATTCAAGCGCTTGTAGAACTCTTCAATCCAAGAGGTATCTATGAGCGTAGCGACGTCGCAGTCAGACTCAAAGAGGGACTTGAAGAACGCAAAGGCATAGTCTACGGCAACATTGATACAAAAGTCATAATACAAGAAAACGGACTTAAGATGCTAGTCGACTTGCAAAACGGACAAAAGACAGGTTATTTCCTCGACCAAAAAGAAAACCGATTTGCATTGAGAAGATATTGCAAGGACAAGCAAGTGCTGGATTGTTTTTGCAACTCCGGCGGTTTTTCTCTCAATGCCGCAGCAGCCGGAGCAAAAGAGGTCATAGCCTTGGACATATCTTCCCAAGCGTTGGCTGACGTGAATACCAACGCTCGACTTAATAATTTCAACAATATTACCACACTGCAAGGCGACGTATTTGAAGAACTGCGCAAGTTCAAGCGCGAATGCAAGACCTTTGACACTATCGTGCTTGACCCGCCGGCATTCTGCAAGAGCGCAAGCGAAGTCAAGAATGCGTATAAGGGATATAAGGATATAAACATATTGGCAATGAAATTAGTCAAAAAAGGCGGTTTTCTTATTTCGTCTTCCTGCTCGCACTATATGACTTTTCCGTTATTTCAAAATATGCTTGCCGACGCCGCTCGCGAAAGCGGAAAGTACGTACGCATAGTGGAAATACGCACTCAATCAAGCGATCACCCCTCTATGCTTGCCACCGACGAAAGTCTATATCTCAAATTCTTCGTATTGCAAGTATTGTGATACGACGTAATTAAACTGCGATATAACAACACACGATATAATAACAAAAGCGCCTCGCTTGATAAGCAAGACGCTTTTTATTTTGTCTACTAAATTTTTATTAGTCCTCGTCTGCCTTGACGATATCAGCGTGCTTTGCAGTGTTGGCAATGGACTTCATACCGACTTTGCAAGCGTCCTTGGAAAGATAGCCGTCGTTTGGCGTGCAGACACATTCACCGTTGGAAGCGTGAAGTCTAAATCTGAATTCACCTCTTGCATCTTGGAAAATGATCCACTTGGGGAACTTCTGCTCTTCTACGTTTATGAGAGTCTGATCCTCAATAGGAGCAGTTCCGGCATTTCTGATAACGCTGTTGATACCTGCCTTGAGTGCGCTCAATGAAGAATACGTTCCGCCATTGGTAGCAATTACCTTGTGGTTAGCAGCATAGAGTTTGTATACGTAGTTACCCTTTTCGGTCTTTCTGTATTCAAATCTACCTTTCTTCTTTGGTGCAGCCTCTTTCTTTGCAGCAGGCTTTTCTGCCACGGTTGCTTTAGCCGCAGGTTTCTTTTCTGCAGGAGCGGATTTCGCTGCCTTTGCAGGAGCCTTAGTTTCTTTTGCAGGCGCAGCCTTAGTTGTCTTTGCAGCCGCTTTGGTCTCCTTTGCGGGAGCAGCAGCCTTAGTTGCCTTCGCAGGCGCCTTCGTCTCTTTTGCTGGAGCAGCCTTGCTTGTCTTTGCTGCAGTCTTGGTCTCTTTTGCTGTGGTGGTCTTTGCTTTCTTCTCCATCTTTGGTTTTTCCTCCTCAACTTCAGGCTCTGGCTCAACCACTGCCGTTGCCACTATTTTTTCTTCCGGCTCTTCCTCCGGCATTTCTTCGACTTCTTCAAACTCGACGTACTCGACTTCTTCGTCTTGAGCGTCTTCTTCGATTTCTTCCTCAACTTCTTCGTATTCTACGTCCTCGTCTACTTCTTCTTCGACTTCTTCATACTCTACGTCTTCCGTCTCCTCGATCTCTTCTTCTACCTCAACGTATTCTACTTCTTCCTCGTTCTCTACTTCCTCTTCAACCTCTTCGTAAACGACTTCTTCTTGCTCAACTTCCTCTTGAGCGACATCTTCTACAAATTGTTGTTGAACTTCGTTTTGCTCTTCTGCAACAGGAGTAGTAACTACCTCTTTTTGCGCTACTTCTTCTTGTTGTTTTGCTACTTCTTTTTGTGGCTCAGGTTGCGCTTTTTTACCCTTGTTCTTAGCCTCTTCTTTTGCAAGTCTCTTTGCCTCTTTTTCTTGCTGCTTTGCTAACTTCTTTGCAGCCTTCTTCTCTTTTCTCTTCTTAGAAAAACACATAAATATTTACTCCTTATTTCTTGTCTATCCCTATATTAGCACAAAAATATTGCAATTTCAATGAATATTGACAATTATTTTTACAAATTTTTGGTAAATATTAGATTAAACGCACTATATACGTCGATTTTAGACGCAAAAAGTACCATCATACCTTTTTGTCTCACACCTAATTTTTTACCCTCGTCACAAATAGGTATGACAAATCGATATACCCCAATCACAAATCGAAATGACAAATTGGTACGTCGACTTTACAAAAAAGTATCGTCGAGTTTCGCTTTGTTTGACGACGATTTATTTACCTTTTTATATATGCCTTTTTCCATTGTAATCTCTTAAATAGAGCAACAACTTTTAAATAAAGTCATCTGAAAATTTGCCTAATGCTTACCCCCTAATTTTACGGCATACTCTATTCAATATTATTATATTATTCGCGTCGCGTAAGGTTGCGTTTATTTTTATTTTTTGTTTAAGACACTGTCAAAAATCTTATCATACGCATAATAAAATATATTGATAAAAAATCAATAAATTAAAGAAAATATTTTGACAATACTAAAAAAGTATGATATTATACTTTATGCAGTGCGCTTGATGTTGCGTGACAATTCGTCAAATTACTGAATAATATGAACTTTGGAGAAATACCCAAGAGGCCGAAGGGGCTCCCCTGCTAAGGGAGTAGTACGTGAAAGCGTAGCGAGGGTTCAAATCCCTCTTTCTCCGCCAAGCGGGACTGATAAGAACACCTAACTTATCAGTCCTTTTTATTTTGCAAAAAGCGTTTCCCAAGAATTACATACAATCAAGAACTAATTTGTTTATTCAATTATTTTTCGATTAAACATCAAATCAATCTCATTATCTTCAAAATTCCTTTCATAAAACATTTCAGGTTCATAATCAACATCTGAAAAATACTTATCTATGATTGATCCAACTCCGTTTAATGTTACAAAAATATTATCCATGATATTTTCATCTATTTTAAACTCTGCAGGTAACAAATCAAGGTATTCTTTCACTTCATTAGTTACCAACTCCGATATCTCTTGTTCAATTACATTTTCCATATTATATCTATCAAACTCATCACCATCATTTGTTATTTCATGTAAATCAATTTGATAATTTTCTGCAGGTACATCAGAACAATACAATTCGATTACCTCTTTTATCTCTTCTTTTGCTAAATCTATGAACAGTTTTCGTTCTGCCCCAATAAACAAATCATCTATTAAAAGCAATATATCAACTAATTCATCTAATTGAAAGTCCTCTAAAAATTTATGAAGAAATACCTCGTCTTTCAGAATACGATCTATTTCATAAAATTCCATAGCGTCCTTACTTAATAGTTTCTTAATAATATCGATAGCTCGCACTCTTATTTTTTCGTACACATCAACATCGTGATAGTCCTTCATATACAATTGTATCATAGGCAAATAGACTTTGTCTCTAATATTATGTACAGCAACAACACACGCAATAAATCCTATGCGTTGATTTTCGTTCTCAAAATAATAAGATAATATATTATGTGATTCAAACAATTGTAGCAACTTATTTGTATATTGTTCTTGCGAAAGCAATTTTTTAAGTTGCCTTACAGAACAAGCATTTTTAATTAAATTAACTCGTTCTAAAACATTTTCATTTAGATAAGAATCTAAAAAATCGTTCACCGATGGGTTTACCATAGCAATCATCTGTCTTCCGTAACTATCAACAATTTTTACAAATGCTTTTTCTAGTCTTTTTAAAGACATTTCAAAATGGTTTAAAGAAAAGTCTATATTATTGATTTCTCGCAATCTATATTCAAAACACTTTTTAACCAAATTTATAGAAACATTTGTATCTGTTAGTGAATATATTGTTGTCAATAATAGTCTATCAACCGCATCGAGCCTATTTTCATATTCATCTTGCCATATTAGCTTGGGATTTTTCAAGTTGCTAATTATGAATTGAAAATAATCTTTAGGCAAAATTTTTTTATAAATACTTTTTTTACTTATAAATTCTATAATACGCGGATTATAATTTGGATGTTTAATTATTTCATTATATCTCTTATTGTACTTTATTGCATCAAAATACTCTGGCTCTATTTTTTCAAAATATAAATGATTATATAAGATTTCCGCCTTATCAATATCATTAATATTGCTCATATCCAATACGAAAAGCTTATATTCTTTATTGTCAAAGCTTTTAACTAATGCAGGTGTTTTAGTCTTAGCTTCAGAATAAATCGTAACTCTTGAATTTAAAATTAATATCTTATTTGAATGCAAATTAACGTGTTTGATTATATATAATAATTCATTGCCTTGCGTTTCTTTCATACGAAAGTATGCTTGTCCAAAACAATCATCCAAAAAAATTATCTCTTTTACATCTGGATTCTGTGATAATGCCTTTTTTAAGTCAGATAAATTTGTACAATCAGTAGTGTATCTAAGTTTATAATCTTTTGATAAGTAGTATAGTATAAGCATTTTAGAGGTTATTGTTTTACCTACACCTGGCTCTCCTATAATTAATAATGTCCTAGTTTTCTCAAGACAATCCACCGCTACATCATATGCTTTAGTGCGAACAAATAGATTCATTTCTGCCTCTATTTCTGAAAACAAAATTTCACTATCTAAACCAATATCTTTTGTGAATATATCCTCTATTATATTGGTAGATCCAATCCATAGCTTATAATGTTTTTTTAAAATTTCAATATTTTTTTCATCAATTAAAAAGTCATCTATCTCATTTAGAGTTATAATATTGCTGATTGAAGACATATATTTAGAAAAAAGATTATATATTTCGTCAATTTTATTAGGGCTAAGTTGCTTTGAACAACAAACATAATATTCTTTGGGATTCAGTCTATCAATCTTAGATACTTCTTTCTTTAAGGAATCTAAAAGTTGACTAGTAGTAGAATTCATATAATGTTTTACTTGAACTACAATATTTCTTCTATCATTTCGCAAATCTATTCCACCATCACTACCAGGTGCAAATTTATGTAACTTTTCCCCCAATTTTGACGACATTACGTCTTGACATAAATTCTCAAATTCCACATCACTTAGATTATTATAATTCAGCATAATTTATCCTTCCTATGTTAAAACCATTAATCTACACATAAAGAAAAATTCATTCGCAAGCAAAACAAATTCCACTTTTATATATACAT
>JAIDUV010000088.1 GCA_029060025.1 Clostridia bacterium
CTGTTTTCACCCGCGAAACTAAACGCCGCTTTATAAACTGACATGTTATCCTTTACGTTAAATAATAGTTAGTTAATTCTATCATAATTATAGCATAAATATTTGTACTTATCAAGTGAAAATTAAAAAAATTTCTAATATTTATGAAATATTTGACTAATATTATCCTTTGGCAATAAAAACTTATTCTCCTATTCCACTACACTTACGCTATTGATTTAAGAAATTATTATACCTAAATACTTGTAAAGCATTTAGTCGTCAATGTTTATGTCACGCACAATGATGTATATTGTCTAGTATGTTAGACAAAACCCCAAATTATTTTAGCGAATAAAGCAAGTTGCTTATTAAATAAATTTAATTTCTATTGTTAAATAAATATATATTTAGCAAAACAAAGTATGCAAAATATGCGACGCAATAGCATCGCATATTAAGTTTTCCGCAATTAATATTTTACACTGTCTAAATTAAATCATATTTGTGTCATCATCAATATGAAGTTCTTCCGAACGAGTATCTTCTATTTGATTATTATCGCTTGCACTATCATTTACTACTACACTTGGTGGCATACCGCAATACTTAACTTGAAAAGTATCATCGTCTGTACAAAGATATATTATACCCTCTATCAAACCAATAATTGCCGGAATACCTGTCCAACAGAAAAGCAAGTATACAATACCCCAACCTATTTTACCTAAATAAAACTTGTGTATACCCAAGTCTCCAAGCAAAATTGCAAGAATACCTGCAACGTATTTATTTTTCATAATATCCTCCGTAAAACGCCGTCGTAATTTTCTTTTGACAATGCGTTTATGTTTCTATTATGAGCATAAGAATGTCAATTATACATTACAGTCCTTTTCTTATATGAACAAGTCTTCCATATTCTTTAGCAACAGAAAAATACATTATAGCATTTATCACGTCTTTGGGCTCTAAAAGTTCTCTAGTATTTATTTTTGTCTTATGAAGTTTTTCAATCAACGGAGTATTAACTTTTTCAGGTATAACTGCGTTCAAATATATATTTTGACTAGCCAAAATCCTTGCTTGAGATTCAACTATACTATTCAATGCCGACTTAGCGGCCGAATAATTTGTCAAATTTTCCCTACCTTTCGTTGATGAAGAACTACTTAAAAGCACCAAATTTATTTTGCTTTCCAACGTCTTTGCATATTCTATTAAAATCTCGTTTGCTTTTACATTAACAGAAAATATATCGTCAAATGTATTAGATAATCCAGCATTATCATTATAATATACTGCTGCAGCATTTATTATGGCGTCAGGGACAAAATCTTCACAATACTCTTTTATTTTATTTACTGTAATTGTCTTTAAATCCAAATCTCTATGAGACGGCGATTTAAATAATATGTTGTTTTCTATTAGAAAATCTTTAATCGCCAAACCTATTCCGCCCGAACCGCCGAGCAAAAGAACTCTTTGAGGAACGTCTGAACATAGAAACAATTCATTATGATTGACGCTGTAGTAGTTTAATCTCATAAGTTGTTCTGCTATGAATAAATCTTCAGGGTAAGTTATTTTCATATTAAAAACATTCGACTTAATAGTTTTTATTTTTACGCTTTCAACTTGACTTACGATTGCCAAAGCATCGTTATCGAATTTAAAATTGGCTATTTTATCGAATCTGAAACCTTCAGGAGACTGAATAAGTTTATAATCATTTCTTTTAACGCCTCCGTAATTTATATTAACTAAAGCGTCATTTATTTCATCGGCAGTAACAACTGCGTCATACTCTTCCAATTGGCAAATTATATCGCTAAATCTGCTTGAATTTACAAGAGGTCTTACGCTGTCGTGAAAAATTACCTTGTCGCAAACATAATTTTGCTTTATAAATTCTATCGCATTGAAGATCGATATATTTCTAGTATCACCACCACGTATACATTTAACTTGATATTTATTGGAAATATATTGCGAATCAAATTCCTCATTATCTACGACTAGGATAATCTCATCAATTTCCTCACAAACTTTCATAGCCTTTATACTATATCCAACCACTTCAACGCCATTAAGTTTCAGGTATTGCTTATGCATATACCCCCCAAATCTCTTACTGTCTCCAGCCGCCAGAATTACTCCTATATTCATATATTTCTCCTATGTTAATTTTTATCCAGAAATTGAGCGATATACTCCAAATCTCCTTGATAAGTGATCTTAAAGTTTTGTTTCATACCAAAATTCTGATATATCCTATCTGCCTGCGGCATAAATTGACAAAGCGCCGTATTTGAAGAATTTTTATCAAAATACTTACAGAACATCTCGAACTTAAATGCCTCTGGAGTTTGTATCAAATAATAATCTTCTCTATTGACGTATAATTTTCCATAGCGTCCCAAACTATCCACTATTTTCTGTGCAGTAATTACACAATCATACTCATCAAGTTTCTGCATACAAGACTCAATATATTTGGCTTTTATCAATGGTCTAGCCGAATCCAAAAAAATAATCTTATCGCATTTATATTTTCCTTTTATATATTCAAGCGCATTTTCTACAGACAAATTTCTATTCTCTCCGCCATTGCACACTTCCACGCCATATTGTTTGCTTATTCTATTTTGATATGCCTTATCGCATACTACTAAAACTTTATCTATAATTGCGCATTGTTTTGCCTCGTCAATAGCAAAACTAATAACTTCCCTATCACCAATAAAACAATACTGTTTAGGTACATTACCGCCGTAACGACTACCAACGCCTCCTGCTAATACCACCGCTATATTCATTTGTCATTGTCCTCTCTATAATTTTTCATTTTCTGCTCCGCAATATACTGCTTATATGGTTTATTAAAATCAACATAGTAAATGGAATGACCTATACGTTTTTCCGGAGGTGGCGGCGTCATATAATCGCCATAAATATTGGATAAATACTCGTCATACTTTTCTACACCATACAGTTGCGTTTCCTCAAAATTATAAAGTTTTGGTGTGCCTAAATACGTCATAGGCACTATCTCGCGGTCGCCCCAAGCGCCATAAATATTAGTAACATATTTTGAATTTTTATTTTTATATTTATTTACCACCTTAAATGGCCATTCATACCATCTATTTGTTTTAGGCAACAACCTCAAAAACTTAGAAATAATGGTTAAGGATCGACTCTTTCGTTCGCCCCTTATAAATATTCCGCTTACAATTCTTTTCCTTCTATGAATTTTTTTTGACAATGCCAACGCTTTTTGATAGTCATCTCCTATATTATCAATAGGAAAAATATCAATAAATACTCCTCCTACAGTATATGTGTCAAGCGACTTTTCGATATATGTCGTATTTTCATTATACATCTTACAAAATCCATATCCAAAATTTTTTTCATCTTTATGAGTTTTAAGAGAAAAGCCATCGTCGATCTTATGTCTTAATGATAACATTTTTTCATAGTCTTCTCTTGGCATACCGAAATCCATATCGTCGTCCCACGGAATAAAACCGCCGTGTCTAACCGCGCCAAGAAGCGTACCGCCCAACATATAATATTTGAGATTGTGCGATACACAAAATTGATGAAACACTTTCGCCATTTCTATTAGTATATTTTGAGTAAGTTTAATATCATTTTCCATATTACTTTTTACTCCTTTTAAATTTACTTAAAATTTTTGATGTAATACCCTTAACCAAATTTATATAATATTTTAAATTTCCATTCTTGATATTTATCAAGAGCATTATAATATTTGGTACAATTAAACTTATCAAAGTTCTTACAACAAAATCGATTATACCATTTAAATTAAATAATTCGCAAATAAAATACACACCTATTCCCAATACAATGGCAAAAGCAAGCGTAGCGTACTGCCCAATCAAATATCTTAAACATTTCTTATGCAATCCAAATTTAAATAATACATAAGTCTCAATAGGAACTGCTATAAAAACTGCAGCCACAGTATATCCAACAACTATACCAAAAACTCCCGCAACAAAATTCAATCCTATCGCCAATGCGATTCCTACTGCCGATTCTATCAAAGGCTTGTACCAATCCTTTTTAAACAATCCCATTGCATCTTTAAATATCGATACCGATTTACGCAAATAAGTTACACATGCACTGACAGCAATTGCCACGACTATTGCGAATTTAAATGAATGAACACCGTCGCTTCTTATCCAAACATTATTTATAAAGGTATTAAACATATTTATATAGCAAGTCATACAAAACACAGTAAGCCATTTACCTAAAAAATCCACCCTCTTAAACACCCTCGTCTTATCATCATAACTCGCGCTTACGCACAACTCGCCTACACTTGCAACGATAGAATTAAATACAATATTTATAAAAAGATTTACACCGTTGATTATTTGCACATAATTGCTATAAATACCATTTTCTTCCGCCCCTACAAACGCGCTAATGACAATTGATATTGTACCGAAAATAATTACGCTTCCTACTTTATGAAGCATAAGAGCATTGATGTTCCCATACAATGCTTTTTTTTGTTCGGGTAAAAGACTTTCCTTTTTATAAGTAAATAGATATGGGTAATTTTTATTTGCAATAAGATGAACTACCAAATTGTTTATTATTGTCTTTGCTACCATAACAGCAAGGAACGCAAAGTAATTATGTGTGATAAGCAACAATATTATTTGTAATGCGTTGAGCAATATATTAGCAATATTATCTGAAATTGAAATGATATACATTTTTTGATCAGCGCTAATAATAGTACGTTTGTATGCAAGCAAATAACTGAAAACTGTGTTTGCTAAATAAAATACAAAATACAATCTCAATTGGTTTAACGTAAAAGGCAACTGAGAGATATCTTCATTTATCAAAAATTGCAAAATCGGAATACATAACGCTCCCGCAGACGCAACGATGAGCGCAATTACTCTATATACTTTAGCAAAATAATTCATATAAGCGGCAACTTCTCTCTCATTGCCTTCATACAACGGCTTATATAAACTATAGGCTACTGCGCTCGCAAATCCAAGTTCGGCAAGATTAAGCACCTGTAAAATGGATGAAAAGAGTCCGTTTACACCGTTGTAAGTTTCGCCAAGCAATTTGATAAACACTGATTTCACGGAAAATTGGAAAATCAAATTGAGCATAGTGAAAATTATGCCTACTATTGTATTTTTAATCGATTTTCCAAGTCTCGTATTTTCCACTATTTAACACCGCCATATTTACTATAAAGCCACAAGTATATTTTAGACATCTTTAGGATTAAAAGTATCTTCTTGAGCATTTGCTTAAAATTAAAACATTCCCAATCACAATTTTTCCTTGCTTGTTTAAAATTAGCCTGTAACATTACTAATTTAGTCAATCTAACTTTATCATTCTTGTTCAAAGTACTTGAAGCCAATACTTTTGTCGCTCTCAAGACAAACTCGACATACATACTATTTATAAGTTTGGCAAAATTACCACTTTTGTCAAATTCATTTAACTTATGATATATCAAATTTAAATCACTCAATTTTTTTTCATTAAAATTTGTTGAAACACTTAGGTTGTTATATCTATAATGATATAGAGCCTCGTCTACGTAATAACCTCTTTTAAATCTACTAATAAAAAATAGATAATTTAGTAAAACGTCTTCTGCAAAAACAATATTTTCATCTAACAATGGAACTATGAGCAATAAATCCTCTCTGCGATAAATTTTATTGCATCGACTCTGGCTAACACATTTTTTATTAGGTTTTATAAAAAATACGTTGATATTTTCTCTGTTAAAAACGCCCTCTTTAATACCAAAATCAATTTCTCCTATTTTTCCTTCGTCTTCATTACCAATATTACAGAATACCATATTGTGTTTGCAGAAAACTAAATTAATATCATCATTAAAATGACTCATCATTTTTTCATACATATTAATATCAATCCAGTCGTCACTGTCAACAAAAGTAATAAATTCGCCTTTACTTGCACGCAAACCTTCCAAATATGCAGATGTTGAACCGCCATTAGTCTTATGCAAAACCTTTATTCGGCTGTCACGCTTAGCAAAATCTTTGCAAATATATAAACTACCATCGGTTGATCCGTCGTCTACTAAAATTACTTCGATATTCTTATAAGTTTGAGCAAGAATACTATCTACGCATTTTATTAAAAATTTTTCTGCATTATACACCGGCACTATTACACTTAACATCTCTCATACCTCCTGTTTCAAAAACTCCTATTATCAATATAAATACATTTATTACACACACCATACTTCTGAACATTTGAAGATATATCTCAAAATAACATCCCAAAATAAATGATATACTTACTGATAAAATAATGTAATATTGCTTTTTATCATCGACTAAAGAATTTATAAATTTTGTCAGACATAAAATGAACATAATTACTGTCGGCAAACCGTAAATCGTCATTATTGACAAAAACTGGTTATGTATGTTACTGGTATAAGCAACATTTTCACTTCCTTCCGCCAAAGTATTGCCTATTCCAAATAAATAGTGACCATCTAATCTCAAAAACGCACTCTGCCATATTTTTTGTCTACCTGTAAATAAATCTTTACCAAAAATTTCTACTTGTCCGGTCCCACCAACAATATCAAATAATATCACTGCGTAGAAATACGCAAATAAGATTCCTAATACGGCAAGTATTGCCAAAAACCTCGTCTTATGATCACCCTTGATAAATTTGAACAATATCAAAAAAAACAAACTGATCAATAAACTCATAAGACACGTTCTTGACTGAAACAAAACAATCCCAAATGTCGCAATACTAAAAATAATTATGTTTAACAATCGATTTTTGCGCTTATATTTTATGGCAAATACAATACTTATTATTGCAACTGAATACATATAAAATGCTGAAGTATTAGGATTTACCTCATTTAAAAAAGGAACTCCTTTTATTATCGTAGTGTTTAAATCACCCAGTGGTGCAAAAAGCAATAATGCCAAGCCTAATATTAGTGTAGCATAATAAAGACGTTTTACTGTTTTTGCTCCGATTTTGAAACTTGAACTTATTAGAAGAATAGACAAGAATGAGATAATTTTGCACATATCCTCAATGCCGCTCATATGAATGAATGCGCTTAAAAAAATGCAGATACAAAACACTCCAAAATACACGATATTTTTTTTATTCAAATATTTGTTGTTAAATATAATAAATAAAAAACAACAAACTGTAGTGCCAAAAGAATAAATTTCGTATGGGATTGGCGCTTCTACAAGATCGCAAATAAGCATAACAAACAATAACCATATCAAAACTGTATATGATCTGTTTGTCCTTTTTGCAGAATTGTTTACGCTCAAATCCAAACTGCCGCTCCTTTAGTTTCTACTTTCATTATACCTTTAATTTTTTTCTTGCTATTAACCCGCATAGATTATAATTAAGATATAATAATATTACTGCCAATTTGCGTTTGAAGTCAAGCCTACCAGAATTTAACAACAAAAATATATTTTTACGAAAAATTTTTAAATAGGCTTTCTTATATTCTTCAAACTCTACAAAACTTTCATCTACTCCAAAAGTCGTTGCTCTTAACAAAATAGTAAAAATATTGTGAATTTTATTAAATTCCGCTATTTTTATTTGCTCTTTTGATTTAAGGTCTTGTATTACTTTATTCCACATTTCGATACAGTCAAACGAATGTTGTTTTATTCTTCCACAACTGATACTACCGTTTCTTTGAAAATAATGATACAATTCTGCGTCATATCTAACTATTTTCTTTATAATACTGAAAGCCTGAAAATTAAAATATATATCCTCGCTTGTCTTGCCTTCTATAAATCTAATATTTTTTAATATCTTTGACGCATATAATTTATTGCAACTTGACAAACTAGGCCCCTTTTTATTTGTTCCAAGAAAAACAGCCAAGACCTCGTCTTTGCAATATATTTTTGTCTGATAATTTTGTGAATTGAGAGTTTCATCATCATAGACGCTCTTCATACCAAACCAAACCATATCCGCAGTCTCATCATTAAAAGCGTTCATTGCCAATTCATAAGCGTTGAGTTCAAGCCAATCATCGCTGTCGAGAAACGCAATGACCTCACCTGTTGCCACGTCCAAACCAGCGTTTCTGCTACTGCTAAGTCCGCCATTTTCTTTATTAACGATCTTTATCCTTTTATCTTCTTTTGCATATTTGCGAACTATTTCAAGAGAAGAGTCTGTACTACCATCGTTTACAACAATAATCTCCAAATCTTTATACGTTTGGTTAATGACGCTATCCAAACATCTTGCCAAGTAATTCTCTACATTATAGACCGGTATAATTACAGATAATTTCATTTATTCTCCTTTGACTTTTTATGCGACATATACATACGCATAAAATCCAAATCGTGATGGTATGTCAATTTGTAATTATCGGGGAAATCGAAATACTTATACAGCGTTGTCCCCAATGGTAATTGTTGATATGCCTCTACTAACAACGAAAACGGATCAAAATGATTATAAATCAAATCAAATCTAAACGCCTCAGGAGATTGCAGTATATAGTATCTACTCCTGTCGCACTCCAGAAAATCAAGGCAACCTAATGAATCAACTATTTTTTGACAAGTTGCCACGACCTCATACTCATCTAACTTGTCCATATATAGATTTATAAGTTCTTTTGTAACAAAAGGACGCATTGCATCAAATACCATAATCTTTTCGCAAATATATTTTGACTTTATATAATCCATCCCATTTTTGAAAGAAATATTGCGCTCGCTTCCTCCCACACAGACGTCCACGTCATATCTTTCCCTAAACCAATCAAGATATTCTTCTGCGCATACCACTACTGTTTTGTCAATCTTATCAGATTGAAGCGTAGCGTTCACTACGTAATCAACTACAGGCTTCCCTAATAAATCTTGGTATTGCTTAGGCGTTGAAGCGCCAAATCTTTGCCCGACTCCGCCTGATAAAATCATTGCTATATTCATTATTTATCCTCGCTTAACCTATCATACAATATATATCCGTGTGTAGCAACTCTTTTTTCTTCGGGAGGCAGTTGCATATAATCGCCATAAAACTGCGTAAGATATTTGTCCCAACCTACCGGCGCCGGCAATATTAAGTGTTCAAACTGCATATCTATACTTTCGCCATAAGTTTCGCTTCTACGAACAATCCTGTTGCTACCGACTTGGTCAATATATTCTCCAACGTATTCGCATTGCTCATACGGCAAACTCTTTGCCAATTTATAAATTTTTTTATGCAATCTGTTTACTCCGTAGATCTTCACGGCACATCTCAACAATTCAACGGCAAAATTCTTAAAAACTGAACACCCTTTTCTCCAAGGCTTAACCAACAGCGCATAATTCATTACTAAATATTTATTCATCTTTTTCATTTGCTTCTCTGCTGTCGCAACATCCTCGCCAAGGCCGTCTATTGGAAAGATATCAAGATATAATCCCATTTCCACTCCAGAGTAAACATCATTTTCTATTAGCAACGTATCTTCATCAACCAATTTTGCAAACGTATAAACATACTTATTGTCCAATTCGTGTGAAAGCAATTTATATTTGTCAATCTTCTCTCTTTCTTTGAAAATCGTGATGAGCCTGTCATAATCAGGTCTTGGCATATGAACATCTATATCATCATCCCAAGGTATAAAACCTTTGTGTCTGATAGCGCCAAGTAAAGTTCCACCTGCTAAAAACAGTCTTAATCCATTCTCTTTACATATATTCAGTAAATATTCTGCCATACTTAAAAGTCTCTGACGCATTTCGTCTATTTCTATTATCCGCATTGATTTTTCCTTCTTATATTATTTTGCAAGTTGCGCAATATTTTCATCAATAGTTTCAAACTTTCTTGCTATTAATTTATCGCTTGACTTTAAATGTTGATAATCTTCAGTCGACAAAATTTTAGGATTCTTTTTACCCTCGCTCCAATCAACGTAAACAAGATTATCTTTGACTCTATTTGCAAACTGCGAATTCCCAATGATTGTTTGAAAAAAACTTTCGTCTGGACATATACAGTTTTTGAAATATTTTAAATAAGGCTTATTGCTGACTTCATTTAATACATAATCCATAGTTTCCATAGTAATTGCAAACCAATTGCTACCGAAAAACCACTCGACTCCAAGAATATTTTTTCTTTTAAACAAACTATGTTTCATTCCACCAGTCATATAATTATATATTTTCCGCAAAACTCTCATTATAAATTTAGGCGATGCTCCCCAAGTAGGATACCAAGTTTGATTTCTTTTCAAATACCTCTTATATCTTTCGTCGTCCTTTGGAATAATTTCAATAAAATTATATCCAAAATTTTGAGTAAAAAATTGTTGTACATATTCGTTAGATTTTATAGGATAATCCTGTCCGCTTATAAACCAAATATAATCGTATTCACGCTTACTTTCTTTTACGGTTTTCATAAGTTCAAGCATTGATTCCACCTGTGATATATGTCCCCACTTAACATCAATCCTATTGGACGTAAAGTAAATATTTGAATTTGAGTTTATATCACTGATAATATTACTCTTTTTATCTATATGCAAATAAAAATCAACGCCTGAATAATCTAAAGCGTCAATCATTTTGTTAATCGCTTTGGGACTTTTATGCGCCAATATCAAATATGCAATGCGAACTTTCATAATTTATTATCCTTATGTTATATTATTCCAACTCTTATTTTTTAGGACTTTGTCTCATCATCTTTAAAAAGACAAATTTTCTCAACCAGTTTGGCATCATAACTTGAATTATAAACCTCAAAAAACAACTATTTCTATACTCGCGCTTTGTGATAACTTTATTGTTAAGCATAAATTTAAACAAATCTCTCTCACTGTTATAGTACTTTTTTCCACCGCGTCTATAGAACGTATCTTCATTTATTCTTACCAAACACAAATTTTCTTTAATATTTGCAAATTTACATCCTACTAAATACATTCTAACCCAAAGATAACTATCTTCATTATAGAACCAATGAAGATAACCTCCCGCTTTCTCCACATCACTTTTCTTTAACATAACAGAAACGTGATTGAGAGGACATCTTTTTTTAAGATATTTACATATATCTTCGTGCTTTTCCGGCACGTCTCTTATGCTAACAATATTTTCCTTATCGCCAATAAATTCTGCTATATCGCTTCCTACCGCCGACAAATCAGGATATTTTTCAAACAAAGCAAGTTGTTTTTCAAATCTATCTTCTACAGAAATATCATCGCTATCCATTCTTGCAACCAATTCATATCTACAATGTTGCATACCTTCTTTAAGTGCATTGCCCAAACCGACATTCTGTTCTAATGGATATATTTCAATCAAATCTCCATATTCTTCTCTCAATTGATTTAATGCATTCATACATTCATCTGGTATCGGTCCGTCGACAACTATCACAACTTGCGAAGGTCTTGCCGTCTGTTCTATGATACTTTTGACTGCTGTTATTACGTTTTCTGCAATGTCGTTTTTATAAACCGACATCAAAACACTGAACTTTTGCATAATTACTCCTACATTACTCTTTTATTACTTTACCAATCGTCTTAAATATAAGACCTATATCGTAAAAGAAACCTGCCTTTTCTATATACTTGAGATTAAGCGCCAATTTTGCGGGCATAATCTCTTCGATGTATTTTTTTTCCGGGTCTTCGTCACCGTCAAGAAGATCGTTTTCGTTGCGAAACTCTATCGACGCGAGGTCTGTAATACCGGGCTTCGCCGACAGCACTCTAAGTTGCTCGTCGTTATACATAGCGACGTACTTAGGCACTTCAGGTCTAGGTCCTACAAAACTCATTTTACCAGAAAGTACATTGAAAAGTTGAGGCAACTCGTCTATCTTGGTCTTGCGGATAAACTTGCCGACTTTGGTAATTCTATTGTCGCCGTCGGTAGTAATCTGCATTCCTTTTGCTTCTGCATTGACTACCATTGAACGAAACTTCCAAATCTTAAACGTCTTGCCGTATCTTCCCACTCTTTCTTGCTTAAAAAGCACCGGACCTTTGGATGAACACTTGATTGCTATGGCAATGATCAAAAACAGCCATAACAACAAAGTTATGCCAAGCAATGAAAAGAAAATATCAAAGCACCGTTTAAAAAACTTATACACCTACAGCCTCCTTAAATTGCTTGACAATATACTCAACTTCTTCGTCAGTAAGCAAGGTGTGCAAAGGCAAAGTGATTTCATTGTGATATAAGTCATAAGCATTAGGATAATCCTTAATATCAAATCCCAACTCTTTATATCCGCTGAACATTGGCAACGGTTTGTAATGTACGTTTGTAGCAATACCCGCCTGCGCCATCTTAATTATTATTTCATTACGGCTTGATTCGTCAATGCCGTCAATTCTTGCGATATACAAATGACCGCTACTCAAACTATCAGATGTATAGTGCGCAATTGACCGAATTGGCGTACCTTCAAACGCGCTGTCGTATTTTGCAATTATCTCTCTACGCCTTGCAAGCAAATCTCCGTATCTTCGCAGTTGAACAAGCCCAAGAGACGCCATAATATCTGTCATATTGCATTTATATCCCAACATTTTGATATCATACTCCCACGCTCCCGCTTTCATTTTGGAAAGAGCGTCTTTAGACTGTCCGTGCAAACTGTCAAGCACAAGTTTGTTATAAATATATTCGTTATCCACTCCTTGAATATCTCTCCAAGTAACGGCCCCGCCCTCCGCAGTAGTCAGATTCTTAACAGCGTGAAAAGAAAAAGAAGTGAAGTCTGCAATCTCGCCCGACATTTTTCCTTTTTGACTAGCGCCGAACGAATGAGCCGCGTCGGCAATAACGACTATGCGTCCAATGGCTTTTTGAATTTCATTTGACGGTATGAATATATCTTTCAAATCGTTTGCAATATTAAAAATACTGTCATAATCGGCAACAACGCCCGCTATATCTACGCCAATAATGGCTTTGGTCTTTTGCGTGATAGCCTTACGCACGTTATTTGCCGAAATATAAAAATTATCTCTGTCGGTATCCACAAGCACGATTTTAGCGCCAACGTGATTTATAACGCTAGCCGACGCCGTATAGGTGTAAGCGCTGGTAATAACTTCATCACCCTCCCCTATACCTAAAAATCTCAATATCAATTCCAATCCTGCAGTTGCGGAATTTAGACATACCGCCTTTTGCGTATGACAATACTCTGCAATTAGTTTTTCAAACTTTTTAGTCTTAGGCCCTGTCGTTATCCAGCCAGATTTGAGAGTATCAACTACTTCGTCAATCTCATCTTGGGTTATATCAGGAGGTGAAAATTTGATATTCATATACACGTTCCCATAAAAGTATTTATAATATTATAACATTATGCGCGCGAAAAGACAACATAATTTTGCATATATTATTGACAATGAAAAGCCTTGTTTTTCAACAAGGCTCAACAAATCGAATAATAATTTATTTTAGATTTCTACATCTTATCAAGTTGATTAAGTTCGTAATCTGGCTTGACTCGCCACAAATTCCATTTGAGCGCATAAGTAAACGCGCGAAGCGGATAGGTCTTGCCTCTATAGATCTTTGGCGGACAAATCTTGCAACCAAGACTGTCGAAGTATGGTCGCAAATTTTCCATACGAGTCTCAAAATCATAATAATTTCTATCCTCTACCTTCGTCCAGCATACTTCGCTGAAAGCAACCAGACGAGCATAAGTGAGCATATCGAGTTTTTTCTCGTCACGGATATATTCTACCCACTGCGGAATTTCCATACCGAGAATATTGCTCTCGTCCTTTACTCCCAACGTCTTTGCGGAAAAATTGTAGGTTTTCTTAAGCGGTCTTACGTTGTAGGGATGATCCATATAGACGTAATTCACCATAGATAAAATGCAATTACCGCCCTTTGCCATCCAATCGAATTCATTTTTATTGCCGGCGCTGTGCCTTACCCACCACTGCGCGACGATATCGTTGTCCATAATGTCTTTTGCGTCAAGCATTTCATTCCAACCAATCATACGTTTGCCCTTTGCGCGCAGATATTTTGCCATCTCGTTGTTGAAATAACCTTGCAGAGCATTTTCGTCTTTGAGCCCCAACTGCTTGATTTTTTCTTGACAGCAAGGACATTTCTTCCAACGCGTCTTGGGCACTTCGTCTCCGCCGATATGGAAAAACCTACCAATGAAAATATCGCAAAGTTCGTCTATCACGTCTTTTGCAAAGTTGTATACGTCGTCTTTTCCGCAGCAGCAAATATTATCCAAAACGCCCCATTTAGTGCTGACTTCCACCTGCTCTTGCGTACACGACAGATTGGGATAGCAAGAAATTGCCGCAACCATATGACCAGGCATATCTATCTCTGGTACGACCTCGATATGTCTTTCTCTAGCGTATGCGACGATATCTCTCATATCGTCTTGGGTATAGAATAGGTCTCGACCGTATTCATTCTCGTCATAACCCCAATCTCCAGACCCCATAAAAGCCTTGGGAGACAACGGCGTACGTCTGCGAATAGCCCCTTTTTGTGTCAAAAGCGGATATTTCTTTATCTGCGCTCTCCATCCCTGATCGTCAGTCAAATGCCAATGGAACTCGTTCATTTTGATATGTGACATTACGTCAAGGATTTGCTTGATTTTTTCAACTCTCCAAAAATGGCGGGCGCAATCAAGCGAAAAGCCTCTGTATTTATAATTAGGTTTGTCTTCTATATTTACGCTTGGCAATCCGTCCTGCGTGAAAATTTGCTGCAACGTCATAAGCGCGTAAAACGCTCCGCTCTCGCTATTTGCGCTCAGCACAACTTTATTTTGCTCACAGTCTATGCGATACGCTTCTTCTTGCAAACTTTCGTCGATTGCAAACAAGACGTGGCAATCTGCTCCGCCTTTTCTATCCGATAAAAACTCTTTTAGAAGAGACTTGGTTTTATCAAATGCGCCTGTGACTGCGCTATCTCTTCCAAGCGCTATAACTCCTGCGTTTTCTTTAACTTTTGTTGGCAAAGGTATTATATTCATCTTCTTCTCCATAAATAAATTATGTTTTATATTTTTTATATTTTACCATAAACTAAAATCAAATTCAAGCCCCATATTTAACAAATAGGCGAGGTAAATTTACCTCGCCTGTCGGATATTGAAACTTTATAGCCTAAAAGAACCAAAAAATAATTGATATTACGCCTAGCACAATGCCGATTATTGACAGTGTTCTGCCATTGCTTGCGTTTGGTTTTCCGTCATATTCACCGGTATTGCAAAGTTCAAGCGCTCTTTTTGACTTCACAAGTCCTAAAATACCAAACACAATTCCTAAGACGCCGCCGAGTATACCGAATATCAACGCCAAAATTCCATAAGTATTGGCGTCTTTTGCATCTTTGTTGTGCAATAATTGCTTATGCTCCGGACGCGATGCATTTTCGCCTGTCGATGATTGATGAGTAAATTCTCTCTCCACGTAAGGCTCCTCATTATGAGCATTGTCAAAGCCGCCGCTTCTGTCAAATTCGTTTTCATACTCTTTTCCGAAATCCTCCGAAAAGTCAGCGCCTGCAAATGACTCTTCTTGGAAATCTTGGCGCGCAGACGCACTCTCTTGACGACTCTCTTCCACTTTTAACTTGCTGCCGCAATATCCGCAATAAACGTCGTCTTCTTCGACTTGCGAACCGCAATTACTACAGTATTTCATACTACCTCCTTTGTTTTAAAAAACTATGAACAAAGGCAAAATAAATCCCCAGAACATTGACGTAACCACAACGATAACCGTCAATGCGATAGAAATCTTGGAACATATCCTGCCCACTTTGCAAAACATTGCGCATTTCTCGTCTTTATCCTGCCCCTTTTCTGCAGCCTTTTTGCCAAAAACCAGACTTATGATAGCGCATATAAAAGTACCGAAAGTAACCGACAGTATGCCTAATATAAAGCAAATAAACGATTCTGGATTTTTATTTGCGACGTCAGTGATATTATTGATAGAATCTCCCACCGTTGTACGCTTATCTTGTCCATTGTCGGATCTTTCGTTATGCGCATAGTCACTGGAATAAGAACTGTCTTCCACCTTAGTTCCGCAATTGCCGCAATAACTGTCAAAATCATCAAGACGATTTCCGCACTTTTTGCAATATCTCATACGATGCTCCTTTTTTATTTTTTCCAACATAATAGTTATTGGAATAATTTTATTTTACTACATATTTATTATACTTGCAATATAAAAAATATGTAAATTCTACAAAATTGCGCCAAATTCAAATAAAAATAGATATAAACGAGAACATAAAATATATAAGTATTAAATAAATTTCAAAGCATAATACGCAAAGCGCCAATGCTACGTAAGTCATAATTACCGCTGCCTTTACGCATCTCCAACTCTTTCCCTCAAGCACCTGCTGGCGATTGACTTTTGATTTTGCGCTTGTACTTAATATCCCGCTTATTATACATCCAAAAATCATACCAATAAAAGCAGAAAAAAGTATCAATTCAAACGGAATGTCAATATTTTTTAAAAAAATACAGCCGAAAACTACAAAAGATGACAAACACGCCAGCGCGCTAAACACTATCGACGCTTTGGCTTTTTTTACTTTTTTGTGTCTTATTATCAACTTTTCTTCTTCGCTCAAATAACTTTTGGATACTTCCAAAGGCAATCCGTATTCATCCAGCATAAGTTCGCCTCCTTTACATAATATGAAATATTCCATTTTTCATTATAACAGATGATTTTTACTATGTCAATATTGCTTTTTTGCCAAATGCTGAATTAAATAAAACTTTGCGCAGTTATATTTGATAATTTTCCATATCAATCGTATAATTTATATATGAAATCATTTAAGAAACAAACTGAAATACCCAAGCCGACTTGGGAAGAAATCGTGTCAATGATGTACGACGAAGATTTATGTTGTCAAGAAGACTATGAAATTGTCCAAGTAATTTACAGCGCCGATAAAGAGCATAGATACGTCATAAGCAAATCCGATACCAACCGTCTGACATACGAATATCAAAAATTGCAAGTATACGACGAAGAAGAAATGGCATATTTTCCTTCCGGATCTTTGCCTGCGTATTGGTTGCCTATTGAAAACGTAGCAAAACCTATTTTTGACGATATAAATATCTTAATGCGCGAATTAAAAGCCGAACCGCAATACAAAACCTTCTTTGACTAATAAAATGCGTCTTAAGACTTATCAATAATATACTGTCTGTAATTCAACGATTCAAAGCCTTCTCTTCTATACAGTCGGGTTGCGCCGTCATTAGATTCTTCGACTTCCAGTCTTATTCTTGCAAAGTCACCAAAAGCCGACTTTATATAAAGCAAAAATTCTTTTCCTAGACCTTGACCTTGGAAAGACGGCAAGACGAACAACTCTTCTATCCACACGACTTTGCCGCCTGCCTCGTTGCTGTAAGTATACGCCGTCAACGCATATCCCGCAACTTGATTTTGACTTTCGAGTATGAAAATATCCATATAAGGGCTGTCAGATTCTGCCTCGTCCAGAGTTCTTAAATAATTATCTTCGCATATAGCGTGCAACACGGCAGGAGAAGAATAAAACTCCCTCATCATTGCAAGCGTGATTTCTCTGTCTTCTTTTTTGTATTTTCTTATCATAACTTCTCTTTAAAATAATTATTTGAGACTAATACGAGTTATATTTCCCGAAAAGTCTAACGCTATCACGTCTTCTCCCACAACTGCAAGACTACTTAAAACAGGTGAGCCTACAAAATATTTCTTAACCAAATTTAAGTTCTTATCGAGACGGTAAATATATCCGTCAGACGCTCCAAAAACCAAATCTTCTCCTAGTTGCGCAATACTGCTTTCTACCGTCGCTATCTCTCCCGACGTATAAGGAGACGTAAACGCCAACGCATTGCCGGTGCGATAGTCTGCAACCTTTTTGAAAGTAGACAGTTCATAAGCAACTACTCCGTCCTTAGCCGTACAGAAATATCCTATTCCGTCGGCAATATAAGGCGCGGTTGCCGTATCAAGATTTATACCCATATCTGTGTATCTTATAATTTTGCCGTTTGACTTATTGAGTTCAAAAAGTCTCTCTCCTGCCGCAACATAAATACTATTGCCTACTATTACCGGAGTAGTCGTGCGATAACGCAATCCCTCTTTGTCGTTAGCCCAAATGCGCTTGCCATTGGTCTTGTTGTATGCAATGAGTTCATCCCAATGCGATCCGACAATGAGCATATTGCCATCAATAACCATACGCGTCGGTGAAGAATTTGCCCTTGCGTTTTTCTTTTGCCATATAACTTTTCCGTCAGTCAAAGCAAGGCAATACGACCTTTGCGCCCCGCCGCAATATACTCTGTCATTTTCCACGATCACGTTAAGTCCGGTATTCGCAGCCGCCAGCAATTCCGTCTTATACGACCAAATTAGACTGCCGTCCTTGCTATCTATGCAATACACTCTTCCCTCTACGTCTTGAGCCACGACTTTGTCTCCGACAACTTCAAAGGAGTTGCGTATAGAATTCTTCGTAGCGTACTTCCAGATTATTTTTCCGCTATCGGCGTCAAGCGCGTAAATTCCGCAATTCTTGGGATATCCGTCGTCAACCGTGGCTACGTATATACGACCGTCTTTATAAATCGGCTCGGCAAATTCGCCGTGTCCGTCGAGTCTTTGCGTCCATTCATATCCTTGCTCCATTTCCTGAGGTTGGAAGTTGCGGTATATCAACCTGCTTTCCGCAATGGCTCCGCCTTGTATTTCCACAACGCGCGTTGCCGCAGGAGTTGAGTCAATTCCTCCTCCGTCGGCTTTACTGGTTGTAATGTTAAGTATGCCGTCTATATCGTTGAGATAACTATAATGCCAGTGTCCGAATACCCAAGCAATAAGTCCCTTCTTCTTCAGATCGAGTTTGTTGATACCGTACTTGACGACAAAACCGTTTTCGTCAGGACAGTAATCGTGATTGAATATTACCACCTTTTTACCATTTTGCACGTTTGCAAGGTCTTTTGCAAGCCAACGCCATACGTCACTTTTGCCGTATCTCGCCGGATAATCTCCCTTTGCGATAGCCGTAACGACGTAATGTATATTGCCTACGTCAAAAGAATAATTGACCGGTCCGTAAGTACTTTCAAATAAATCTTCGCTATACTTACCCCATTTAACATAGTCGTGATTACCAATGATATAGCGCACCGGAACGCCCATATTTTCGCTGTTCATATCCTTGATGTGTTGCTTAAGTCCGTCCTCGTAACAAATATCTCCGGTATGTATGATAAATGATACGTCTTCGTCTTGAGCGCTTTTGCGTACTTCATCAATCAATACTCCCGCTCCGTCAGAGCCTATCTCCGTGTCTGTGACTTGCAAAAAACTGTGATTTGTTTCGTCGACGTCTTTTTTATCGAGATAAAAATCATAGCCTTCCTTTGCCTTGCCCATCTCGATATAATAATTTTCTGTCCAATACCCGCTTGGGATTGTCACCGTAATAAATCTTCCCTTAAGCCAACCGTCAAGCGTAAACTTGCCGTCAGAATCAGTCTTGACCACGTCTCTTCCGTTGGTTACAGCAACTCCTGCAAGAGGCGTATTGCCATCTGCATCATAGACGTAACCGCTAAAACGATCGTTGTTGACGCCAAAATAAATGCCCAAGCCTATGCTACTGCCAAACACGATCACAACAAACGTAATCAACAAAACTATCATCACATTTCTTTGCTTAAGACCTAGTTTCACAAATCCACCTCTTTAAACTGCCATATAATTTGTACGTTTAGATACGTTATGTTCTATTATAACAAATAACTTATTCTCTGTCAATACAGCCCATTTTATCAAAATTCAACGGCTAAATAATTTTTGCAATTTAGTGTACTTATGGAAAAATTATGGTATAATATATACGATTTAATATCTTAAAATAAAGGAGTAACCTATGAAAGTAATGGAATTAACCAAAGACAATTTTGACGCAGAAGTCGTAAATAGCGATAAGATTGTGCTTATTGACTTTTGGGCAAGTTGGTGTATGCCTTGCAGAATGCTCTCGCCTATAGTCGACGAAGTTGCGGAAGAAAATCCCCAAATCAAAGTATGCAAAGTCAACGTGGACAAAGAAGGCGAACTCGCAGCGGCTTTTCAAGTATCAAGCATTCCTATGCTTGTCGTAATCAAGGACAAGAAAGTCATTCAAACCAGCGTAGGCGTGGTATCTAAAGAAAAGATACTGCAAATGATTGGCAAATAATAATTTCCAAAACATCCTCCAAACTTATTGACAATAAATATTTATCGTAATACAATAAATATAACGAGTTTGGAGGATATTTTTATGACCAAAAAGAAAAAGATTGTAATAGCAACTGTATCTGCAATAGCAGCGCCGATAGTCATACTCATAATAGTATTATCGGGTTTTATCATAGCATTTGAAATTGATATCGTGAAAGATAAAATTGCGCATATAGGTTGGAACGAAATCGATTATTGCAACGAATGTTGGGAAATGCAAATACCCCACGCAACAATTGAATATAATTTTTCCAATAGAGGCGGCTTTCTAGGTGACGGCACAGAATATACAGTTTGCAAATATTCTACTCGTCCTGATGAATTTCTTAAAGATTTTGAGCCTGATTGCGACGACAAATACATTACGATTTACAATCGCATATTGCCGTTAATGCAATACTGTAATTCAAAAGGCGACCTTATTGATAACGAAAAAATCTTTACTCCTGATGACAACTTTATTTGGCGGAGCAAAATAAAGAATGGCAACTGTACCCTTTTGCTAACCTATAATGAACAAAATAATACGCTATACATAATCGAAGACTTTATGTGATTTACTTTATTGAAAGTTAAATTATTGATTTAAAAAACGTACCTTTTTTTAATTTGTATAACTTGTATTTTGTTGGCAATACTTCTCTTCGGAGGTATTAAAAATGAAATTAAAAGACAGTCAAACTTACAAAAATCTAGCGAGAGCATTTGCCGGCGAATGTCAGGCAAGAACGAGATACGAATTTATCGAATACGGCGCAAGAGAGCAAGGATATAAAGCGCTTGCCGACATAATAGACAAGATTGCATTCCAAGAATTTACTCACTCAAGAATGATCTATAGTTTTATTCAAACCGCAGACGACGGCACGATCGACAACATTGAGATATGCACCGGATATCCTTTCAGACAAAAGTGGGATCTTATGGAAAACTTAAGACTTGCGGCAGAAGACGAAGGCGTCGAGGCTGACAAACTCTATCCCGAATTTGCCAAGACGGCAAAGGAAGAGGGCTTCCACGACATTGCCGCGCTTTTCAATAATCTTGTCAAAATCGAGGAGACTCATAAGAATGAGTTTATGAGACTTCACAAGATGTTCAAAGAAGGCAAACTCTATAAGAGTGACACTGCAGTGATTTGGAAATGCCCTGAATGCGGATTTGAAGCCACCTCAAAGCAAGCATTTGACACCTGCCCTGTTTGCCAAGCAAAACAAGGCGTCATCACTATCAAAGAGGCGTAAAAGCATATAAGAATTTATACTCCACACTCTTTAAACCAATAGCCCGCTATCTTTAGCGGGCTATTGCGATTATAAGCGTATTACATAGGTCTTAGATTTTTGTTTAGCCTGTCCACAATCCAAGCAATTCGTTTTTCTCGCCCGACGTCGGTCTTTGCATCCAAGTATGCTCTCGTATAAGTTTTCTTTACCGACAACGGCATTGCCTTAAAATTCGTATAGGCAGGCTCGTACCTTTGAATCAAAGTCGAAAGAGCGTCTATTTGTTCATTGGTAATTGCCATAGGATTGGGCGCGTTCCACTGTCCGTTTTTTTGCGCTTCCTCTATTTTCTTTCTGCCATAATCCGTCATAAGTCCTCTCTCCTCAAGACTTGCGACCAACTTCTTATTCTTTTCCGACCATTTGCTGTTATCCCTGCGCATTGAAAAATACTTCTTATAATACTTATCGTCAATGCTCTGCATCAGTCCGTCTATCCAACCAAAACAAAGCGCTTCTTCAAGCGCCTCATCCGCTTTGATAGTTTTTCTAGCGCCCGACTTTCCAAACAAAAGCCAAACTCCGCCGCTCGACGCGCAGTTCTCGCTCAGCCACTTCCTGAATTCTTCTCTATTTGCAAATTCCAATATTTCACTCATAAAATCTTACTCGACATTTAAATTATTTTGCAACTTTATTTTATCAAAACCATTAAAATTATGCAATACCTTTTGACAAACCTAATTATCCAACCTGTTTTAAATAATTTAAGCAACTATAAGACAAGTCAAGCAAAAAAAATTATTTATACGACATAATTTGTCTGAAAATATGCTTTAAATCACTTTACAACTTTAGCGAGATAAAGTATAATGACTTCACTAACCTTAAGCAGGAACAAAAGGAGACATTATAATGAAAAAGAAAATTATCGTTGCGCTGTTGCTTTGTTTGATATCATTGACAAGCGTATTTGCATTCGCAGGTTGCGATACCACTACCGACGGCTCGGAACTTGAAGGCTTTGACATAGAACTTGCAAAACTCGTTGCAAAAGACCTTGGCGTCAACGTCAGATTCCGTCTTATCTCTTGGGGCGCAAAAGAGATGGAACTTCAAAACAAGAGCATTGACCTTATTTGGAACGGTTTGACAATAACTGATGAAAGATCAGAGCAATTCTGCATTGGCACGCCATATATGAACAACAAGCAAATTGCTATCATCAGAAAATCAGACAGCGAAAAGTATACCAATCTTGACAATATTAAGAACGCTAAATTCGCTTACGAAGAAGGCAGCGCAGGTCAAGACGTGGCAAAAGAAAATAAGTTTGCCAATGCTACCGGACTTGGCGCTCAAGTAGACGCTTTGATAGAAGTGCAAGCAGGCACGAGTGATATTGCTTTGCTCGACTCTGTACTTGGCAATTTCTATTGCAAAGAAGGCACTGACTATTCTGACCTTATGATAATACCCGATCTTGTATTTACCGTAGAGCAATACGGCATTGCCGCAAGAAAGAGTGATATCGGAACCATCGACAAAATCAACACTTCCCTTGCAAAATTGCAGGCAAACGGCGAACTTGCAAAACTTGCTCAAAAGTACGGTTTGGAGAGCGAACTTTGCGACGTATCTTACGAGAGCAAGTGGGACACTTTGACTGATGAAGAAAAGTCGGGTTGGGAATATATCGTGAATAAAGGCAGATTTATCGTAGGATATACACTCTACGCTCCTATTGCTTATGAGGCTTAATAATGAGTTTTTGGGACGTAACACTAAAACTACTCGACGCATCTAAATATACCGTAGGAATATTTTTCTTAACGCTATTGATAGCCATACCTTTGGGTATGGTTGTCTGCGCGTTTGCAATGTCAAAATTCAAACCGCTCAAATACGTCACGCAAGTGTTTATATGGATAATCAGAGGCACTCCGCTTATGTTGCAACTCGTAGTAGTATTCTACGGTCCGGGACTGATATTGGGAATACCAATGCAAGACAGATTTTTGGCAACCATTATTGCATTTTCTATCAACTATGCGGTATATTTTGCCGAGATATACAGAGGCGGCATTTTGGCTATGCCAATCGGACAGTACGAGGCGGGAAAAGTGCTTGGCATTTCGCGTATGCAAGTCAACAGACTTATAATACTTCCTCAAGTAGCAAAGAAGATCACGCCTGCAATGAGCAACGAAGTTATAACTCTCGTAAAGGACACTTCCCTTGCCAATTTCATAGGTATTGCAGAGATAATATTTGCGGCAAAGAGTATCGTGTCCACGAAAGCAATAATTTGGCCGCTATTCTACACCGGCGTATTCTATCTTGCAATGGTAGGCTTGCTGACGCTCTTCTTCAAGTGGCTTGAAAAGAGAATGAATTATTACAGGGCGTGAGGTGATTATGGCATTTTTTCAAGTAAAAGACGTATACAAAAACTTTGGCGCCAACAGAGTGCTCAAAGGCATAGACTTAGATCTTGACGAAGGGCAAGTGCTTGCTATAATAGGCTCTTCTGGAAGCGGCAAGACAACGTTGCTCCGCTGTATCAACTTTTTGGAGATACCAGACAAGGCGGATATATACCTCGGCGGAGAAAATATCTTTTCGGTAGACAATCTTGACGAAGTAAACGAGACTTTGCAAAACGCTGACGAAAGTCAAAGTCAAGTCTCAACGACTGATATTGCAAAAGAAGACATCCAAGTCGAACTGACAAATTCAAAAGAAAGCGGCACGGATATGACAAGCGCAAAGAAAACAAGACAAAAGTCCAAGCCTGTCAAGATAAGCAAAGAAAAGAAAAAGCAGATTGCCGAGCAAAGGCTGAAATTCGGAATGGTATTCCAATCTTTCAACCTATTCCCCCACTACAGCGTACAAAAGAACCTCACTTTGGCGGCAAGGCTTAAATATGACAAGACGCTTAAGCCCTTTGACAAATATTTTTCCAAGTCTGTGAAAATTGCAAGAAAACAGGCTTTCAAAGAAATCGACGAAAGAGCCGTAGCGTTGCTTCAAAGAGTGGGATTGGGCGACAAACTCAAAGCCTACCCTTGCGAACTCTCTGGCGGACAGCAACAACGCGTAGCAATTGCAAGAGCGTTGATATTACAACCAAAGATACTCTGCTTTGACGAACCCACCAGCGCGCTCGACCCTGAACTCACGAGAGAGGTACTAAAAGTAATTAAGGATCTCAAAAACGACGGACACACTATGATAGTCGTCACTCACGAAATGGAATTTGCAAGAAAAGTCGCAGACAAAGTCGTGTTTATGGCAGACGGAGTGATAGAAGAACAAGGAAGCCCCGAAGAAGTATTCGGCAACCCGCAAAGTCCAAAGACGAAGGCATTCTTGCAAGAAAGTGAAAAAAGCATAGACGAGGATTGATATGAACGCAGACCATAAAAATGAAATGATACAAAAACTGTATTTAGTAATCTCAAAACTATCCACTCCCGACGAGTGCAAAATATTTTTTGAAGACCTTTGCACCAATAAGGAAATAGAGCAAATGGCTCAACGTGTCGAATCTGCTATACTTCTAAAGCAAGGTATGACCTACACGCAAGTAATTGAGCAGACCAATATCTCTTCGGCAACTCTGTCAAGAGTATCTAGAGCATTACAATACGGAGAGGGATATAAGAGATTTATTTAATCACAAAAAGCGCTTTATTCTATAGTATATTATTTATTTACCAAAGGCGCACATCACAAATTATTGGATAATATAGAAGCGGATATGCAAAATACATATCCGCTTTTTGCCGCAACAAAATTATTTAAACTGATATACTCTTACGTAATCAATAGCAAAATCGTAATTTTTGCTTTTATCGTTTTTGGACGGATCGCCGCACCACCCTTTTGTGCTGTCGGGACTATCGGGAGTGACGACTTCAAATGAAAGGAGCATATATTCTTTTACCTGCGAAATGACGTTGTGACCAAACTTCTTGCCGTCTTTGGTATAACCGTCACTAGACACTTCCCAAGTCAATCTGCCGTCTACGTAGAACTTGTAATAATCTTTCGTCCACTCAAAACCGTATACGTGATATTCGTCATATAACTTTGATACCTTCACGTTGAGTTTTGGAACAGACTTAAGATACTCTCTATATCCGTCGTAATGCACGGCGTGATTGATAACTTTGCTGAACGCCCCTTGATATGAAAAAGGCGTCTCAAATATATCTATCTCCGCGCCGTCGACTCCGGTATTGATATGCTCGGGAGAAAGTTGGTCGTTATGCTCAGCGGAAAAACCGTCGTAAGGCATAAGCCAAAACGCGCACCAGCCTCCGTAGAAAAACGGAGTCTTGCATCTCGTCTCAAAATAACCGTACTGCTGCTCAAAAAGATTATCCTCTTCTCCCTCGCCGCAGGTCATAACGGCTCCGCTATACCACCCCGCGCCGTTTTCTCCGTCTTCTCTGAAATCCGTGCGAAGTATAAGATTGCCATCCTTGACAAGCACTCCGTCCTGCGCCCAAAATCCGCCCTTGCGAGGCGCGGATACCTTGCCTTCGTCTACGGAAAAACCGTAATTCCACTTTGTCCTATCGAGAGTGTCGCCGTCAAAATTGTCTTCAAAAGTCAACATAAATCTCGACATATCAATATCTACTTTTTTACCGCTGTTGCAACCTGCAAAAGCCAAAGAAGATATCAACAAAACGCTGATAATAATTATTGCAAATATCTTTTTCATAATTACCACCACGCAAATTCGTCATAACTGAAAGTAGGCTCTATTACGCTCACCTTGTATCTTGCGTCAATATTATCCGCGCCGACGTAGATATCTATCACAGTTGCGCCTACAGGCGTACGGCGCTGCCAAGCGTTGACGCCCGAAACCCTGCCGTAAGAGAAATATACCCCCTCAAAACCGTTTGCCAAGTCCTCGTCGTACTTTATCAACCAATTGAAGTCGTGGTCGTGTCCGACGGTGACAAAATCAGTGCTGCCCAACTGCTTTAATTTCTGATAAAAACCTACGTTCTTATCGGGCGCATAGCATTTGCCCTCAATATTTACTACCGGAAAATTACCAACGTGAGAACCGTTAAGCCAAGCGTCGGTATATTCATACAGCGGCACGTGCATAAAGAGAGAGGATTTGATGGGAGCGCCTGCTCTCGATTGCAAAGCGTTGATTTCTCTCTCGTACCAATTCACTTGATTTTCTGTCAAACCCATATACGACGACAGTTTTTCGCCGTTTTCGTCAAAATTCCTGCTTTGCGAATCCATATTGACAAGTCCGTATACGACTTTGCCGTCACCGTCAACTACGTCAATGACGTAATTGCCTACGCCGTCGGTATCTCCTTTTTGCATAAGCGAATACTTGTAGCCTTTAAGGAGTTGATATATCTCCTCTTTGCCTTGGTCTTTGTTGCTCTCTTTTACTTCCTTGCCGGTAGCCTGCGACCATTCGCCGTCGTGATTGCCGAAAGTATACATCCAATATACCTCTGCCTCTTCAAATATTTCGGCTAATTCAACGATCGCCTGATCTCTCAATCTAAAAGGCCAAAGACTGCCGATAGCGTCGCCGGTCACCGCGACTATATCTGCCCGAGAATACTTGACCGCTTGCTTGACCCACTTTATCGTCTGCTTATCTTGCTTAGTCAAAGGAATGGACGTCAAGTGCAAGTCAGTGAGTTGTAACACTCTCAATACGCCGCTTTCAGGCAGTTGTATTGAAGTGGCTTTCTCTACTTCGCCTTTTTTGTATGTAAATACCGAAAGCGAAATGACCAAACTACCCAGCACTATCAGTAACACGCCTAAGGGTACTAATACTGCCGTCAAAATTTTTTGTTTTTTTGATAACTTTTTCATAACGTAACCCCCAAAAATTGCTTCAATGTGTTTATTATAGCATACCTTGTCTTGCGATTCAAGACCCAAAATGACATAATTACAGATATTTTTAACGCCTATTGACTTGAGTAAAAATATTATGATATTATATTAAAGTAGGTTGAATACCTAATAAAAATTATGCGTTTAAAAATAAATATCAATGCAAAAGAGAGGTAATATGCAAATTTCACTTAACGGACAATGGTCGTTGAAAATGGTCGGCAACGACAGAATCTATAAGGCAACCGTACCCGGTGACGTCTTTTCCGACTTGCAAGCAAACGATGTAATTCACAACCCTCTCATAGGTCTCAACGAAGAACTCGTTCAGTGGGTAGGACGCGCAGATTGGGAATATTCAAGAACCTTCCAAGTAGACAAACAAGCGCTTGAATTTCAATACGTAGAACTCAACTGTTTTATGCTTGACACTTTGGCTGAAGTCTACGTCAACAACAAACTCGTTGCAAACGTCAAGAATATCAACAGACGATATGCTTGGAATATCAAAGAATTGATAGCAGAGGGCGAAAATTTTATAAAAATTATATTCCGCTCTCCCCTTTTATATATTGCCAACAAACACAAAAAATACCGCCTTCCCAACAGCACGCTGGGCGAAGCCGGCTCTTGCCATATACGCAAAAGTCCCTATCATTTCGGCTGGGATTGGGGTCCGCATTTGCTTACCTGCGGAATTTCTGGAGACTGCTTTGTCAACTGCTACGACGTATGCAAAATCACGCGTCTAGATATAAAGCAAACTCATTCGGACAATTGCGTAGATATAGATCTCAAGACGTATTTATCAAACCAAGCAGAAGGATTAAAAGTGGAATATACTCTGTCGTTTGACGGAGAGACGGTATGCTCTGCAATGGGCGAAACGGCTACCCTCAAGGTGGAAAACCCGCATATTTGGTGGTGCAACAATATGGGAGAGCAACCGCTCTATGACCTTGACGTCAAGGTATATAAAGAGGACAAACTCCTAGCACAAAAATCACAGAAAATAGGTCTACGCACGATAACTCTCGATAAAGAACTCGACGAAATAGGTCGCAATTTCTGCTTTTATATCAACGGCAAAAAGATATTTGCCAGAGGCGCAAATTGGATACCTGCCGACAGTTTTATCAACAACGTGAGCGACGAAAAACTCTACGACCTGCTCTATAAGGCAAAGGCGTGCAATATGAATATGATAAGAGTTTGGGGCGGCGGATATTACGAAAGCGACAGATTTTATAATATGTGCGACAGACTGGGTATTTTGGTATGGCAAGACTTCAACTTTGCTTGCTCGCCGTATCCGTTTGACGATAAAGAATTCTTAGACGAAGTGCTTGCCGAAGTCGAAGACAACGTATTGCGACTCAAAAACCACGCCTGTCTGTGCCTATGGGCGGGCAACAATGAGATTGAATCAATGTCTATGGCTTGGCTCAATAGAAAAAAAGTGATAAAAGATTGCGGCGAATTTTTCTACAAAACTCTGCCTCAATATCTTGCCCCGCTTGACGATAATACTCCTTATTGGGCTTGCACGCCCTCTAGCGGAGAATATATGAAAAATATCAATAGCGCCGACAAAGGCGACACCCATCTGTGGCACGTATGGCACGGCTTGAGAAAACTTGAGTATTACAAGAGTATGCCGACTAGATTTTGCAGTGAGTTTGGAATCGAATCCCTGCCTTCGCTCAACGCAATTGAAGAATTTGCAGACGGTCACGAATACACCAGCGTACATTGCGCGCTTGCAAAAGCGCACCAAAAATGCATTGGCGGCAACGGCAAAATAAAGTATTATATGCTCTCAAAGTTTTGGACGCCCAAGCACTTTGAAGACACGGTATATCTATCCCAACTCACGCAAGCAATCTGCATAAAAAATGCCACCGAAGGCTGGAGAATCAATCCCCGCTGTCACGGCGCGCTGTATTGGCAGTACAACGACTGCTGGGGCGTCAACTCCTGGTCGGGTATGGATTATTACGGCAATATGAAAGCATTGCAATACTGCGCAAGAAGGTTCAATCAAAATACTCTGATAGTCTTCCAAAGACAGGATACGCTGATGAATGTGCTCTTTGTCAACGATTGCAATACTCGCATTAAAACAAAGATAAAATGCGGCGTGATGACCTACAGCGGCGAAACTTTGAGCAGTCTGGTCAATACCGTAGAATTGGAAGAAAGCACGGTTGGACAGGTGGCAAAACTTGACTTGCCTTCTATATTGAAAAAACGCAAGGAAAAGACTTGCTACGTATACGCAGTGGCGTACGACGAAGATGGCAATATAATATGCCAAGAGACACTGCCCCTCACCAACGAAAATACAGTCAAACTGCCCAAGACGCAATTGACTTACGACTTATCTTTGTCTGGCAATACCGTCAAAATGGATATAAAGTCCACCGATTACGCCAGATTTGTCGAGATAAGATTGAAGGGATATTCCACTATGCTCTCTGACAACTATTTTGATATGCTGCCAAAGCAAATCAAGAGCGTGACTTTTGAATTACCAAAAGGCGAAACCTTGGAAAGCATAAAAGAAAAGATATCAATCCGCTCACTGTGCGATATCGAGCGAAAACATTCTGCTCTTAGAGACAAGATGGACAAGGGCGCGATATTCTGGAATCCGGTAAACCTTGCAAATTATATTGCAAGAACTTTTGATAAGTAATTTATAAACGTCATTTCAACCGCAGCGTCATTTTGACCGTAGTGGAGAAATCTCAATCCAATTGAGCGAAATCGAGAAATCTTTACAGATAACACTGTAGAGATTTCTTTATTTCACTTTGTTTAAGTAGAAATGGCATAATTTAAATGTATAAATTTTGAAAATATAGCAATAACTCAAATATGCTTAACTATCAAGACGAATACAACAAAATAACAACCGAGTTTGGCGGAACGTGCGACCTACGCAAAATCGAGTTGACGATTTGCGGAAAGAGCGCTTGCTTCTTTTATATCGACGGATATATAGATACTCTGCTCTTTGAGGACAATATACTTTCGCCGCTCAAAGACTTGCAAGGCTATATGCAAGTCAGCGTAGACCTGCTCAATCAAAATACTCAGATGACTACGCCCATTGAGGAATTGCCGGACACCGCAAAAGCCGTAGAAGATATTGCCGCCGGCGAAATAATCTTGCTTGCAGACGGCGCGCAGGGTTTCTTCAAGTATAGCGAAAAGAAATATCAGTTGAGAGCCGTTGCCGAGCCTCCGGTATCCACCGTATTGAGAGGACCTAGAGAGGGTTTTATCGAAGACTTGAAGACAAATATGTTTTTGATACGTCGACGCCTTGCCACTCCCAAGTTGACCTTTGAATTGCTAAACGTGGGAAAATATACTCAAACCAAAGTGGCTATAGGTTTTATCGACGGCATAGCCGACCCGCAAATCGTCAAGCGAATAAAGACGCAGATCGAAGGTATAAATATCGACGGTATTATAGAATCGTCGTATATTGCAAGGTATCTTGAAGAAAACAAGTTCTCGCTCTTTTCTCACGTAGGTTCAAGCGAAAAGCCCGATACCGTGACGGCAAAAATGCTTGAAGGAAGAGTTTGTATATTGGTAGACGGCTCTCCTGCCGTTCTCACACTGCCGTTTTTGATGTATGAAAACTTCCAAATGAGCGAGGATTATTATATCAAGAGTTACCGCGCGTCTACCGTGCGTATAATTAGACTTTTTGCCGTGATTTTTTCCATTCTTATGCCGGGTATTTACGTGGCTTTGCAGGAACATCAATACCAACTTTTCCCAATTAAATATCTCGTTTCGGTACTGGGACAGATATCCAATATTCCGCTGTCTCCGACGCTGGAAATGATTTTGGTACTAGTCATATTTGAGATTCTCAACGAGACGTCTATCCGTATGCCTAGATACGTCAGTATGGCGCTGTCTGTCGTAGGCGCTATTATCCTCGGCGAAGCGGCGGTATCTGCGGGACTGTTCTCAATTTCTTCGGTAATAATAGTCGCAATATCGACAGTCGGCGTGTATTGCGTACCCGACGAAATCAACTCGTCTAGCATATTGAGATTTGCCTTTGTTGCCATAGGCGGCGTATTAGGACTTGCAGGCATACTGCTCGGCGTGGCGGGACTTTTAGCATACCTGTGCTCCATCAACAGTTACGGCGTGTCTTATATGTCACCCTTTGCTCCTTCACTTATGCACGATTGGCAAGACGGACCTATCAAAGCCCAGTTGCAAGAGTTTGGCGAACGCCCATACTCTATCCCAACACACAATCGCACTCGCCAACGCACGCAGATAGCCGAAAACGACCAAAATGAAAACAACGACTCAAATCAATAGGTGATCTATGGAAAATATTCAGAAAAATAAAATTTACGAAGAGCAATTTTTACTGCTGGCTTTTATATCCATAGTGACGTTCAAAATCGTTATGCTTCCACAGTATCTCATATCTACGGCGTCAAACAACAGTTATATGGTGATGTTTTTTATGGTAGCAATAGAGGTAATGATGCTTACCGTAGTATTTGGCATCGTCAAAAACGGCTCTATTCTTGAACAAAACATACCCAAATGGCTCAAGGGCGCGCTTGCGATATTGGTATTCCTATCGTCAATCATCAAATGCACGGTACGCGGAAGCGAAGGCATAGCGTATATATCAACTTCGCTTTACGCCAACGTCAGTTGGACGTTCATTACGCTTGCGCTGGTGATAACTTGCATATATATTGCCGAGCAAGGGGGAAAAGTTCTCGCAAGATCTGCTCAGATATTTTTTTGGGTGATAGCGTTTGCGGTCGCATTCTTTATGATTTTTTCTCAAATCAATCTTGACCCGCTCAATCTTATGCCATTCAAAATATCAGGTGAACTGGCTATTGCGGGAGATAAGTATTTAATGTGGTTTGGAGACTTCACCCCATTGCTGTTCGTCACGGTAGTACCGTCAAAAAACCACGGTAAAAAACGTCTTGCAATTTGGACGGCATTGGCGGTACTGTGCGTATTCCTATTCTCCGTAGGGCTTATGCTTATATTTATTTGCACCTTCGGCAATGCTGGAGAATTGATGGGCAACGCATTTCTCAACGTCTCCTCTCTCAACAAGATATTCTTTATGATCGGCTCCGCCGATTTGCCTACGGTATTGAGTTGGCTTGTGATGTACGTCGTCAAGTTTTCGCTATTGCTTTATGCTATGATAAGTTGCGCCAAATTTTTCTTCGGTGACAAAATGATTATTTCGTTGATCTGCGGAATAATAGTCTATTGCATAATATGCTTTGGCATAGGCAATCTAAACACCAATTATATACTTGCCACAAGTTGGCTTAGATATTTAATAATATCCATAGAATTTGCAGTGATAATAGCGGCGTATATTGCAATGCGCGTCAGTCAAAGTAAAAAACAACAAAACGCTCAGTCGGATAACTTGGCTCAGCCAAACGCAAATCAAACCGATATGACGCAAGGAGAGATATGAAAAAACCTAAGGTAGTCAATAAAAAATGGCTTGTGATAGTTATTATTATAGTTTTTCTAATGGTCTTCTCTCTCCTGGAAGAACAAAAAAACGTGAGCGCAAGATCTATTGTACTTGCGATGTCCGTCGACCTTATAGACGACGAATACGAAGTGGGTATTCAACTATTGAGAACTGACCTTAAAGATAAACAAGAATTTATCACATACTCCACTACCGGCGCGCATCTGACGGAAATATTGGAAAAACTCTCTCACGACTCGGGAGGCTCAGTATCGCTGTGTCATACTATGGTGCTGATACTCGGACAGGAGTTGTTGACTAAAGATCAAGATAGAGCAATGAGATTCTTTATTGAAAATGAAGAACTGTGCAACAATACTATGATAGTGGCAAGCAAAGATTCTCCACTGGAAACGCTCTCCGTAAAACTTTCCAACGGACAAGGCGGCGGCTATTATCTCGGCGGTATGCTTCGCAATATAGTGACTGACCTCGGTGTAATACCAATCACTATAAAGGACTATATAAAGAATAGATACCGCATAGGAAATTGCGTATATCTCCCCTGCGTCAGCGTAGAAAAGACTGGCGAAACGACTTTTCTCAGCGTAAAAGAAAGTTTTATTACAGACGGATTCAATTACTCTATTCTTTCAGAAAGCGCAACCAAAGGGCTTAGCCTTGTGCTCAACAAACTGAAAAGCGGCGAACTGTCTTATATGCTCGACAATAAGATGGGTCAAGTAGACATAGTCAAGTCAAGCGCGGATATAAAAGTCGAGCCAGACACGGCAAACGTCAAAATCAAAGCCAAACTCAACGACAGAGCCTACGTACCTGAAAATATTGACGAGGAAAGAAGCGTCGAAGTATTGCAAAAAAATATCAAGGTGTACGTTGAAGAATGTTTTTCCGCCTGCCAAGAAAAAGGACTTGATATATTTTATCTTGGTCAACGCGCGTACGCTCAAGGCGAAGACTTCTATCAACAAAACGACTTTCTTAAGAATATGAAATTGAAAGTCGAAGTAAATATCACGATGAAATAAATGTTCGGTTCAAAGGGAGTCTAGGTAATTCTAAAATATATTTTATTTTTTTCCTATCTCCTTTTCTCCGAACCAAAGCAAAATACTTATACAAAACTTAATTTTCAATTGGAAATATATCCTTAACTAAAATAAGCGAACTTACCGTTCGCTTATTTATTATCACTGATTGCTAAGCAAGCAATATAACTTTGCAATAGCAAAATATAATCCCATTGTTGCCGCTACACTATAGAATGGTCGTCTTCTCCTCTGACCGTCTGCATAAGGTATTTTTTAGCCTCTACGTACATACCTTGCGACTCGGCAGATTTATAAAAAAGATGAAAACAGTGCAGTCCTGGAAAAGAGCCGCAATAAGTGACGTATGATTTGCCTAGTTCGTCAAGTTTTTTTATCAACGCCAGGTGATGTCTGCCGACAAATATATCGTTTTTTCCATACGATATAAAGACTTTTTGCGGAAAATCCCCATCAATCCAAGGTATCGTATACAGCATATCTTTGTATTCATACTCGTCGATAAGTTCCAATTCTTTGCCCGTCATATCTTTGATAATATCAATAGCCATAGGATTTTTATAGAAGTCGTCAAAATCGAATGCGCCGCAGTTAAGGATTGCGCCTTTTATTTTGAAACCTATTGGCTCTACTCCCAATCTTGAGAGAAATTCTTTATTGTGAAGTACTGCGCATACTTGACAAGCAATCTGCCCGCCGGCAGAATCTCCCATAATAAACACGTTGTCAAGATCGAGTTTGTACTCTTGAGCATTGTTTTCTAGCCAGCGAAGCGCCAAAAATATATGTCTGAGCGATTGATGAAATCTGTATTTGGGACTCAAGCCGTAATTGAGGTTTATCACGCAAGTTCCCATATCGGCAAATATCCTGCCTTGCGCGACTCTCCAACGCTTGTCCCCAGTAACCCAACCTCCGCCGTGCACGTTGACAATGACCGGCAGTTTGACATCGGCAACCAACTCGGGCATAAACAAATCCAGATTGCATATATCCGCCTCGACGGGATGATATACTACGTCGGTGATTTCGTGAATTTTGTTGCTACTTTTGTAATTGTTGGTAATAAAACTTTTGACGTTGTCATCAATGTCAAAAACGAGTTTGGCAAGTTTAGACGTGTTGATTTTAATATTCTTTTGCTTTTTCTTCTCCTGCCTATGCTCTTTGCGCTCTTCTCTGTGTTGTACTCTCTCTTCTTTTGACATTTTTACACCTCAAATGCGTACTAAATATTATTTTTAAGCGACTCTCTGTCCACCAAAACTCCGCCAAGCAAAGTCGCAGATATGGACAAATCGTCATTAAGTATGTTGATATCGCCAAGTTTGCCGACCGCTATATCTCCTATATCCTCTCTTTTCATCAATCTTGCAGGAGTCTTCGTACACATATCTATGCAATCTTCTAGCGGTATACCTATACCATAAAGATTCTCAACCATTTTCCCAACAGGCGTGACGGATCCTGCGTAGGTATTGAGATCCGGCAATATTGCCACACCGTCGTCTATCCTTATCTTCTGAGCGCTCTGTCCGCTACCAAGATAATAATCTCCTTTAGGCATACCCGATACGCTCAAAGAATCCGACACAAGACAAATACCTTTTGCGCCTTTGAGTTTGTAAATCATCTTGAAAAGCGCGTTGGGTACGTGCCTGTCGTCTGCAATGACTTCTGCGACTATTCTATCATCAATAAGCCCCACTTCCGTCAATCCGAGGTGCTTTTTGGGAGTAGTGCGCCTTGACGGACGCGACGTGCAGTTATACATATGCGTTACGCTGTCGGCGCCGCTGTCAACGCACGCGTAGATCTCGTCGTCAATGCTGTCGTCGTGTCCCATAGATACTTGAACACCTTTTTTAGTAGCCTCTACGCAAAATTCCTTCGCGCCGTCGAGATTGGGCGCAAGCGTAACTCTCTTGACGATATCGATATTGTTCCATACGAAAGAACTATCCTTACTCGGCGGCATAAGCAATTGCGGCGGATGCGCGCCCGCGCTCTTTTGCGCAAGATAAGGACCTTCAAGATGTACGCCCAATATCCTTGAATATTTATCGTCGTACTTTCTTATATTGTCGACCGCTTTGTCGATATCCTTCGTGGAGGCAGTCATAGTCGTAGGCACAAACGACGTTGTACCTGTATAGAGATGGTATCTGCAAATTGTGTCTATTGCTTCTTTGCTGGTATCCATACAGTCCTTGCCCCAACCGCCGTGGGTATGCACGTCTATGTATCCCGCGACGCATCTCTTACCATTGGCGTCTATTACCTCGCCTTTAATTTTATCCCCTACGGAAACAATTATGCCATCCTCAATGACGATATTGGCATCTATAAATTTGCCTTGACTGTATACTTTTGCATTCTTTACGGTAATTGCCATCTTTCTGTCATCTCCTATAAATTCCAAATACGCAAAATTTCTCGCGCCATTTATCGCGTCGACTTGATTTTTATCGAAGTCTGTGCCGGTATTTTCATTATATTGCTTTTAAATATTTATGTCAATATTTTGGCAAATTATTAGTT
>JAIDUV010000089.1 GCA_029060025.1 Clostridia bacterium
GCGTTGCCTTCGTATTCTTTTTCTGCGCTATTCTCAAGATTGACGTACTTAATAGTAAACCCGCTTGTCTTAATGCTAGTATTTCTGTTGGGCGCTTTTTCAACGGTATATCCTGCCGTAGAGGTTACGTCAGTGTTGGACATAAACGCGGGCGTAATATTGCTCTTTTGCATCCATATATTAGACGGCATATCACTTTGCGCTTTGTCGTACATATCTGCTTGCGTAAGTCCTGCCGCCCCTGTGTATTTGGTGTTGGCAATTTGAGGATTATGACAATCAAATACCTTATCAGTATCACTTACTATACCATTATATCTATTTCCTACAATAGTACCATCTGCATAATAATTCAGGTTATCTGTATCGGCAACAACATTTTTAATAGCAGAATAATGCGGTTCTCCTGTATAACATAATGCCGGCGGTAAACTATAAGTTACGGCGTCACCTTTTATGGTTAATGTCCCATCAGTAAAATTATTCTTGATAGTGAGTTTTTTTATTGAGTAAGGCCAACTATTAAACAAAGAAGCGGAAGAAATTCTATTAACCGCATTATCTTTAACATTACTATACGCAATACAATTTTCAATTGAGTGAGCACCAATTAGTGACGAGTAATTTGTAATACCTCCATACCAAATATCTCGACCTTGATTTCTTTCTATTGTTACATCTGTAATTGCTAAACAATTGTATATAAATGAATTTAGCGTGCTGTCAGTTCCATAGTATCCACCTAATATCCCACCTGCTGATGCCCCAGTGGAATTAGTAGTAATATCCATTTTAACATCTACAGAACAACGGTATATATACACAGTTATTCCATTTCCGTTTGCGTGTCCAACAAGACCTCCTACAGGAAAAAACACATTATTACTTGCTCCACCGCCAGAGCCTTGATAACTTGTAACGCCATTAACAGATCCTTTAGCGTGACAATTCAATATATCACCGCCATTTGTCGTACCAACTAATGAACCCACTCTGCCGCCAGTAGTGGTGATGTTCACATTATTAAGATTTAAATCTGCAATTATTCCATCAGCGTGCAAAACTCGAAATACACCGCAATCGTTATTTGCGCCAAAATTATAAGTGACATTATGAAAAGTATGTCCACCTCCGTAAAATTTTCCGTAAAAGTAAGGTACAGGCGTGAAATTACTTGAGGTAAACGTGATATCAGAGCCTAAAACAAATACTTTATCTACATCCGAAGCGCCTGTATTTGCCGCAAAGTAATTCCATTGCGTCAAAGTGTTGATTACATAAGGATTTTGCAATGAGCCGTGATTTTGTTCTCTGTCTACGACAATTGTCGAAGTGTCAGATTGTGTGGGATCATTATGCGCTGTCTCTACTTTGCTTAAATCAGTATACATATACGTAGAGCCGTCTTCAAATGCAGAATAATTTGTGTTTAGCGTGGCGTCCGCCGTAGACGTAATAGGCGTATCAACAGCCGTGTTGTACGGTTGCACTCCGCTTAATATTGCAATTGTAATGCACAGCAATAAAGCAATACATAGTACGATATATTTTGTTGATTTACTTTTCTTTAGCGTTTGCATATTCTACCTCTCGTAAGTATGCTTTTTCTTTCGTCGGCTTGACGATAATATATTGTTTAGATTTCTCGGCTTCGCTCGAAATGACATCTCGTGCGAGCGTCAATGACATTAGCCCATATTCCAAAAAAAGTATACTTTT
>JAIDUV010000009.1 GCA_029060025.1 Clostridia bacterium
GTGGTTACGCCAAAGTATTTTGCAAGCGTAACGACGGCTTGAGCGTTGGGAGTTCGCTTGCCAAGTTCCCAATAGTATATAGCGGGTTGGGTTAAATTTATGTTCTTTGCAAGTTGGCATTGAGATAAATTATTTTTGATTCTCAATTCTTTCAATCTTTTGTTGAATATCGACATATCGCAGTCTAAATAATCCGAACGATATACTGGAGTATTGTCGTCACTTACTTTTAATAAATAATCCACACTGACTTGAAAATATCGTGATAAAACTATAATTTCTTTTGCATTTGGGGTGTCAGTTCCAATTTCCCAACAACTTATTGCGCTTTTTCCCAATCCGGTTTCTTTTGCTAGTTGAGGTTGAGATATATGAAAATCTTTCCTCAAAAGTCTAATATTTGAATTAAATTTGCTTTTCATAATAAAATAATTCCATAATTGTTATAAATATACCATTGACTTTCCGGTTTTGTTATTATATAATCTATATGATAACAAAAGTGGGGAGAATAAGATTATTATGCAATCACAAATTTTAAAAATATTTTATGAAATAGAAGAAAATCAAATAAACTTAGATAAAGAATTATACGAAAAGCAATTAGACGAAGTAATAAAGTGTCAACAATTATTGCAGAAAAGTATAGGAGATAATGAAGAGTTGAGAAATTTGTTTAACGAATTAGACGACGCGATGGGAACTTATCACAGCACTATGCTTTCAGGGTATTACGTAGAAGGCTTTAAGTGCGGAGCAAAAATTGCGCTTGAAATATTCGGCGAAGATAAATAGAGCCGAAAGTTCAATGTCATTGACGCTCGCAAAAGACGTCGCTTCAAGCGTAGTCGAGGAATCTCAAAAAGTCCAAAATTTGACGCATATAATACGCGAAAGCGTAATTTGTAAAATCTACCAAATATTTGTAATATTAAATAATAAATTTATATTGAAAACCTTTAAGCATTATGTTATAATCTATAGTGTATAGTAATATAAAATTCTACGGCGTTTAAAATCGTGGGGTTTAAGTTGAGCAAGGAGCGGATATGACGGTTATCGCAGATAATTTGGAAGTGGCTATTGATCTTGGCAGTGACACTGTCAAGGTTGCGTATGCTTACGAGACAAAGAAAAGTGTCGAGTACGGCAAACTTGCTCCCTGCGACATCACCGGCAGCGTGATAGTGCCCGCGATAGCATATTTTGACGAAGACGCTTCTACTTGGCTATTTGGAGAAGAGGTGTATAAAAACGTCGACAGGGCGTTTGTCAACGTCGTAAAGATAAAATCATTGCTATCGTTGTTGCTTAGACAACGCGACAAAAGAGTTACTGAAAGCAACAGAGAGTATTATTACAAGAAAAATAGATTTCCCAAGTTTTATTTTCCAAACAGGAGAAAACTTGCCGAGGATTTTGCAAAAGCCGAAGAGTTGGATATGACTTTTAGTGGAGACAGGACTCCGCAAAAGGTGTGCGAAGAGTTCTTTAAATATCTCATAGACAAGACTGTTTTGCCGGCAATAAAAAGATTGCAAGAGCAAAAGGGAATTTGTTTTCAAGATATTCATTATTCGCTCGTATATCCAGCAAAGGCGGGTAAGGAGTATGTCGAAGAACTTGAGAGCCTTGTATCTCTTGCAAGTCACTCAAAGATGAAAAAAGTCTTGTCATCGACAAAGGCGTTGGGACTTTTTGCATTTCACAGAGGTGTGCTTAAAAAAGGCGAATCAATAGTAATTTTTGATATGGGAGAAGAAGACATCTCCGTAGCAAAGTTTACGCTCAACACCTCGGGAAGTATTATTATCGACGGCGTGGACGGACACAACGAGCCTGTGGAAATCGGCGGAAACGATTTTGACTACGCATTGAGAGATTATGTCGAAAGCGTTATTTCCGGCAGAGAAACGGTGGGTGCTCCGCCTGTCGGAGAAGACGGATATATTGCAGAAAAGGGACTTCACTCCACGCAGTTTTTGATGCTCAATGAGATTAAGAAGACCAAGATTGCTTTATCGCTTGACGACGATATATATAATCTTGCTTTTGAGAACGGCGTGCCTATGTCGATACAGCGCGACGTGCTGGTACAGACTAGCGTTACAAGAGATAAGTTCCTAACGTGTACCGGTATGAATGGCAGTGACGGCGTGGCTCAAAAAATATCCGATTATATAATCGGCGAGTTGAAAAGAACTCTCAACAGTGACGTAAATAAGATAATGCTATCCGGTGGAGTTACGGAGTCTTACGGCTTGATAGACTATCTTGAAATGCAATTGAGAAAGGCAAAGTTATCCGTCGATATTGTCACTTTTGACGACTATAGAAGTGACGACGATACCTTTACGATACTCTCCAACGAGGACTCCACTTTTGCGCCGGCGGTAGGCGGTGCAATAGTTGCGCTTATGGGATATCAACTCAAGACGGCGGTCGCGCTTTCTTACGGCACTTGGTTATACAACAAGAATATCAACAAAAAGATACTCGACGTCTTTTTGGAGAGAGGCAGGGTTATTCCGCAAAAGGGCGGAGAATATTCCTGCTCGACTTACGTCAACTATAGAGACGCTTGGTCGGATAGGGTAAAGAACGAGGAGATTTTCTCTACCACGCTTGGCAAAAAGGGCGATGTAATTGGCGATGCGGGAAGCGAGACTAGAAAGAAGAGAGAAAAGGACATAGATCTTAAGGTCGTGTCCGGCGGACAGAATAAGGGCGAGATACTCTTTTACTGCAAAGACAAGGGTACTTTAAAGCGTGTGGAAATTCAAGGACTTTTGTATTTCCAAGAAGGCGTCAAGATAGATGCAGACGGCAGAGCAACGCCGTTTATACGCAATGACGTTGCTAAGAATGGCAGATTCAATGAAATATCAGTCAGACCTTACGGCTCGTACGGCTATGCCAGAAAGGTCTATTACGAGAACATAGTTTTGAAATTCAGCGGAGTCGACGACTTTGAAGTTGAAGGTTCCGATTGATAGCGGAGGGCAGAATGGGAAAGAAATTTACGTTGAGATGCGGAGACGGCGCATTTGATAAGGACGTACAACGCTCCAAGATTGCGGGCGAGGTAAGACCTTTTGACGCAAAAATGGCAACTTTGACGAAGTGCGCGGAAGAACTCGACAGATACGACGACTTTGCCGAACTTAAGATTAAGCCCGACGTATACAGAAATCAGGGCGGTAAGTACGGCATAATACCCCTTGCAGATAAGGGCGGTCAAACCATCTTGAAAGGACAGCAGTCTGCGGTCACGATCTTTCTCAAAGAGTTGAGAGGCTTTGGACTTTTGGCGGACGTCGTGGGTAGCGGCAAGACTTTTGAGGCCTGCGCGATACTCAGCGAACTTGCGGTGAGAGGCAAGATGCAATCACTGCTACTAGTTGTGCCGTCACAGGTATACGACAGTTGGATAAACGTGCTTGAGAATCTTTTCGGACTTGGCGAGGGGGTGCTTTTGCAGGTAAAAGAGCCAATGTTTGGAGATTGCGACGAAGTGCTTGACGGATACGTAAGACGTCCTAAAAGACCCATCATAGTCAAGACGGAAGACTTTGTAAAATGGAATGAAAATCAAATCAAGGACGCGCTTTTCGACGTCGTAGTCGTGGACGAAGCGCATCACTTGTGTACTGAAGAAGGCGAGTACGCCAAGGCTATGAAATTGCTTTCGTTGCTTATGGTGACGAAGAAGAAAGCCAATTCCACTTATTGCGTATTGCTGTCTGCGACGCCTCACTCGGGCAACCTCGACAAGATGTTCCGCCTTTGGTATTTTGTAAGATGCAAGGGCGGCAATCCCGACGACTTTGACGTCAAGGACGACAAGGACCGTACTCTTGATTACAAAAAAGAAAAGGAATACTATAGGCTCAACGTATGCCGCGGAGCAAATACCGTGTCGGAATTTATTACGGCGGTCAAGCAGTTTGAGATAGACAACAACTTTACTGCGCCATTCAAGGCATTTTTGAGAGGTAAAAGAGAACTTGACAAATGGGACAACTATTCTCAAGGCGAAAAGCAAGTCTTGAGAGAGGAGTTTTTGAATAAAGACGGCAACGAGCAAATCCGCCAGGAAGTGCTTAGGAGGGTTGCCGGCGCATATCACAACGGCGTATTGAGAACGATAATGATACGTCAGCCCAATGAGTTGAGCAAATCGAGGTTTGTATACAACAACTATTTTTATCCTATAGGTCCGACAAAGAGAATACTCGAGACGCAGGGCGTAGACGGCAGACCTATCAAGGTGGACTTAAAGGAGTTGAATACTCAAAAGGCAATAGAGGCGGACGGAGAGCATTATTCGCTCAAGGGCTACGCGGAAGAATATTGCAAAAACAGAGACCCTCAAGAAGTATACGCGGAGTTGATAATATCCAAGATACTCGGCAAGTTGGGGTCTTTTAGTGATCCAAATATATTTGACAAGAAGAACAGCCAGAAATATTATTGGGAGCAATTCGAGCGCAAGATAGTGTCGGAGAGCAACGATAGATTTTTATTGATGCCGTCTACAGGTGACAGTTTTGAATACAAACTCAGACAGGCAAAGAGGATACTTGAAGAGCACGAAGGCGAGAGAGCATTGATGTTTTTTGACTATGATTTGCCCAGGACTAGCAAGGGCTACCGTCAATGGAATAAGGTCATAGAAGCATTCAACAGTGACGAAAAATTCAAGGACAGGATAATCGTCGGTACGGCGGAGAATAAGGACAAGAACGTCAAGAAGTTTTTGCAGAAAAAAGACGCAGTTTTGATAGTTACCGACTCGGCGTTTACTGAGGGCGTCAACTTGCAAGATAGCAGAATTATTATCAACTTCCAAGTCACTCCCGATCCGCTTGCAATGGATCAGAGAATAGGTCGTGTATTCCGTCTTGGACAGTCAAGTGACGTCAAGATTTATTCTTTTGCGGATATGAACAAACTTGAGGGCTTTGCCTTGGCGTATTTCAACAGCATTGGTTTGCTTAACAGCAACAGCGGAGACGCGACTATTATCGCGGGAAGTAACAACGAGAGAATGGTTGCGCTGCGTTGTCCGGCGTGCGGAAAAGTTGCGCTTTATTCAAAAGGCGATTATGAACTTGCAAAGAAAAAAGGCGAGTTGTATTGTATCAACGATCCAAAGATTTGTTGTCTCGACGACCCTAACGGCACGCTTATGGAAGAGATCAACGTATATGAATTTAAGTGTTCGGGATGTTCGACGACGCTGTCGCGCAGCGTGGGCGAGGGCGGATATAAATGTATATCCAAAAACAACGACGACAGAGGCACTATGTGCAATAGCGGTATGGCGGGAGACAGGGAATATTACTGCTCAAAGATATGCGTTATGAGACATTGTTCCCGCTTCAAAGGCGAGTTTAAAGACAAGTGTAAAGTGCTTCAGGCGTATGAGCAGAATCCCAACGTTGCGACGTCGGATTTGCAAATTATATGCGCTAAATGTACAAACAAAGCCGAGTGTCCGCAAAGGTGCAGATTTGGAGTTGGCAGAGCAAGCATAGAGGCTTGCGCGTCTTGTCAAAACGCAGAGTGTCATCCCAAGCCGTATACTATTGCTTTTGACGACAGATGGTCGGCTAAATGCCCGATATGCGCGCAGAGGGGAGAGAAAGGTACGCTATATCCAGTCGTAGCAAGGACGTTTGCCGCATATATGAAAGCGGCGTGGGACTTCAAGCACGACGGCGGAGAATCGTTCTGCAATAACTTGATGAAAGAGGCAAGCAAGGTTGCCGACATAAAAGCCATATTGTCTATGGACGGTATGTCGGAGCGGAGGTAGTATGGCAAAGATACATATTGGAAACGAATATTGCAAGACCTTTGACAGCATAGTTAAACTATATGAAGAAGGCTGCGTCCAAGAGGGCGTCATCACCAAGGTAGACGGTGACAGAATCGTCACGCCTTCGCACGAGTTTGTGCTTTCAAGAGGCAGAGCAAGCAAGGCTAGCGTTGAGAAAGCGGCGTTGATAAACGAAAACGGAGCCACTTGGTTTGGCGCGTTCAGAGGCGAAAAATTCAAGAATGACACAGCGGAATGGCTTATGTTTGTCGAGACGATAAAAGAGCATTTCCATCGTAATTATTCGGTGCTTGAATACCGCCCGAAGATAAAGAAACTCTCCAAAGAGTACGTCATTTCGCAAATCAAACTTATTGCCAACGTGCTTAGATGTTTTTATGAAGGATACGCCTTTGACATAAAAAGAGCCGACGAAAGAGACGCTCTTGAAGACGTGTACGGAGCGTCGTTCAGAATGGAAATCACAGACGGTACAGGCGAAGCCGTACCGGTGCTTGGCAAGATATACTTCCGCAAAAAGGGCTCTTCTTTTATTCCATTCAACAAGGAAGAAGCCGAGTTGATTGACGAGCATATCACAAAGAACTTTGACGGCGAAGAAGAGAGCGAAATTTTTTTGCAAAACAGCGTTGAACTTACTGATACGGTAGTCAACGAACTTGACAAACTTGTCAATTCAAAAGACAATGACATATCGTCAAATCTTGTCTTTACTGATCTTACAGACAGAGACGCGGTGGAACTTATGGTAGAGAAGGGGCCCAACGAAAACGTCGAATTGACGTGTTTGAGCCTGTCACTCCTCAATATCTTCCACTTCAAATGGAGAAGCGATTTATACGATATTTTGCTTGAAGACAGAGTGGTACTCAAAGCCAACGTAGGTCTTGGCGGCAGAATTAGCATATCTTGCAACTCTTGTTCGGAAAAGACGCCGCTCATAGAGGCAGGAAAAATCACTTTGACTATCAACGGTATGCAAAAGAGCGTGAATATAGACGCCGAGCGCGAAGACCTCAACTTGACTGCGTCGGCTATCGAGACGGCAAAAGAGCATCTTTTCTCCAAGCACCTCAAGAGAATAAGTTGCAGCGAAAACGCGCGTTTGGCAGGCGTCTGCACCAAGTACGTTTGCAAAAACGACAGCGTAATGATAGGCTCAAAGGAAGGACTTGTATGCAAGTGCAAAAACTGTCCGCACCCCGAGGTTTTGTTTAAATGCGAGGACGGCACAGTTAGATATACCAGAGATTTGGTATTCGTCAGGGACGCAATGACGCTTTTGCCTAAGGAGCAAACTGTGCAATGCGATTGTTGCGGCAGGACTTTTACGAAAGACAGTGACAAGAAGCAGTATATATGCGATTTCTGCAAAGTTGCGGATATGGGACTTGACACTCTCGACGATACTGAATATACGAAAGGTAAAAACCTATACCGCAAGTATAGAGGTATGTTGCCGTTGACGACGAGGCTCAAGGGCGCAAAGGTGAAAAAATACTGTCAAGAGGATGAAGACTGTATTATGTTTGTAATAGATAAAGAAGTGTATATCTTCAACAAAGATTGTCAGAGCGAAGGCGGCTTCCTCAAAGCGCCCGAGCGTAAGATGGGAGGTGAAGTATGAGAAATATGACTTTTTCCGGCAATGAAAATATAGATTACTCTCCATCTACCAAAAAGACATTTGGAAGCAGGAAGGTATTTCTACTTATTATGGCTATTTTGGCTGCAGTAAGTGACTTTGCGCTTTTGGTGGTATTTGCTATATCCGGACACGGCGGGTTGGCAGTACCGATAATCTTGTTGATACTGGACGGATTGTTTATTGCTGGCGTATGCCTGAGCAATTTCCGATTTAAGTACGCTATCGTGATATGGAGCGTATACTTGGCAGTCTCCGTAATTGTCACATCGTTTTTGGCTACGCTTGAGATTGGCGCGACGTATATGACAGATGCTGCAAAGACTCTCAACGTATTTGCGCATATAGCGTTATATTTAGTCACAATCTTTGCAAGTATTTATCCCATTATCAAGAGCAATACAAAGATAAAAGCAATTATGGTTACTGCGGTAACAATAGCGGTTATTTTAGTAGGCGCGTTTGCGGTATATTTTTCTGCCAACGGTTATTTCGGTCAAGGTTTCTTGGGTGAATACAGAGTAGTAGGCTATACGCTTGACGAAGCGAGTGACACATATATTGCAACCGATATTAAGGCGGGAAGATCGGACAAGGTAATAATTCCCGAGGAGTTCAACGGCAAGAAAGTGTCGGGCGTCAATTGCGCTATATTTACTTATACTTCAATAAAAAGCGTGGAGATACAGAGCAAGGAAGAAATAGATTTTGTTGAAAACCAATATCTTAGCAGTATCAATCAATATTTGAAAATAGGTGTCGACAAAAAATACATAGACGTTTATAGAGAAGACTTTCTAAATCCCGATTTTCCTCCCGAGGACCCCGGTATGCGTTTGCTTGCCAATTGCTTCTATCCTACCAATCTCGAAAAAGACGAGAGATATATCACATTTGAATATAATGAGTATCCTTACGTATATGATACGTATCCTTATACAAAGGACGTCATTCCCACGTGGATAGGCAAAGCCGGGCAAGAATTTAAACTTGATTATTCTGACAAAGCAGAGTATATGAGGCACACTAGCGCAAGCGATTCTGCTGATTTGGTATGGTGTTATGACAACAATAACGCTAAGATTTTGACAGGCTCTATGGTAAATCTTGTAGGGAAAACAATAGACTCCGACAAATATAGAGTCGAGGTTGACTTCGCCGACGTATATCGAGTAAAAATTGAAGAAGATAACGATACTGTCTACGAGCCTGCAGACTCTTTCAAGACAACGGTGGTTGACGGAAAGGTCTACGATTATCTTTATTTTACCATTGACAGAGCATATTCTACGCTTGATGGCTTGAGTTTTGATCTTATTGAAGACAGAGACAATGGTTTTGCTTTGAGTTGGGAATATAAATTGAATATAAAATCAAATTTTGGCAGTGATTATTGGCATAGTCTCGGAGATATGATCGTAGAACTTTATGAACTCTCGCAATATCGCGGCAATGCCGTGGATATTAAGTTGAGACCTGTTTGGACAATGAAAGATCCTACAGACTTAAAAATCACTTTTGATAATAACAATTATGTATACGGCGACAACATAGTTATGACCTTTAGCGGTAAGGCGCCAAATGACGATTGTGTGATGCATCTTGAGTGGGATTATGTCGGCAGCGGTACGTTTGAAGAAAATACGAGCGACAAATATTATATCTATAATGCTCTTCCGCAGTACGGAACGTATGGCGTGTACGTAACCGTCACTTCGGATAAATCTTCGTTGTCGTCAGTAGGGTACGTTGAGAGAGATTTGAAAGTCGATAAGAGACCTTTGCATATCACGTGGCAAGAGCCGTCCGATATGGTCTACAATGCTCAAGAAAAGGTATTACAGCACTTTGTCAAAGAAGACGATTTAATCAACGGTGACGTATTGGCGAATTATATATCCGAATACGATATCAGAAATATCAATGCCGGTGATTATACGGCAAGAATATCGTTGATAGGAGACATCTACGACAAGTACACTATAGCCTACGGCGCTTCACACTCGTATACTATAGCGCCGCGTCCTACGCAGGCGCAATGGACGTGCGAAGACTTCACGTACGACGGCTATCCTCATAACGCGCAAGCAACAGCGGAGGACCTGTACGGCGGCACTCTGTCGGTGACGCTTTCGGGCGCAAAAGTAAACGCGGGCACGTATACTGCCGTTGCGACGTCCGACGATAGCAACTATACTTTGACCAACCATACTTTTAATTTTGACATCAAGCAAAAGAGTGTTACGGTATCAAAATGGACTATCGGACCTTCATTTGCAAAACTCAAGTATACAGGTTATGCTCAATATCCGACGGTATTGCAGATTGACGGTCTTGTGAGGAATGATTATATCAACAACCAACTTATCTATTCCGGCTATTCGACCAATATTGACGCAGGCGAAGGCTATACTGTAAAAGTTGAATTGCCGGCGTCAAGCAACTATAAGTTTGACAGTCAGCAATCTACGACGTATAATATAGAAAAGAAAAGTTTAAGTGTGCGCGTATTGGCGTCCGATAAAGTTTATGACGGCAAAGTAAACAGTTTTGATATTGACGTCGTTGGACTTGTAGACATACATAACAAGAGCAGTCTTGGTACTCCTTCGTACGGCGGCAGCGGAGCGGGCGCCGTAGACGCAGGCAATTATTCTGTCAACGTATCGTTGCCAAACAACAACGTGACGAAGAACTATGATATTACTTACGTGGCAACAAACTTTAGTATAACCAAAGCGCAAGTAGAGGTGTCTTGGAGCGGAGTCGTCGTCAAAGACGGCGTCGTAGTTGCTCCCGAAGCGTCTATAACGGTTGCGTATCCCAACGACGTCGTTATGGGCAATTACGTCTACAGAGACAGTTACGGCAGAGTGATATCGTCGATACCGTATGAGAGCGGAACTTACTCCGTTGAGATCAACCCTACGAGCAAGAACTATATTTTCACCAATACTCGTATCAACTTTACGGTCACGATCGACAAAGTGCAAAATAGGGAGGTGGCGTAATGAAGTGCAACAAGTGCAATCGCGATATTGAAAGACCGTTGGAACTTTACAACGGCAGATGGTGTTGTCCAAGTTGCAAGAAAGACATCTTTCCCGACGTAGATACGGAATTTGCAATCACCGCTCACAATAGAGAACTTTTCGTAAGGTCAGAAGAGTATTACTTCAAGTGGCTTACGTCTACTAAAGAGAGCAAATCAGCAAGATTTAAGTATCTCGATAAGGCGGTAAGTCTGTGTTATGAATCGGCGTTTGAATATCATCCTTCAGCGCTAATGAGACTGGGCTATTATTATGACAGAGGTTATGCAGATTTCAGTTCTGCCGGAGCAGAGCGTTGGAGAGCGGCTTATTTCTATTACAAAGCGGTGCTTTTCAACTCTCATAAAGGCGTTGTGACGCAAGAGGGCGAAGAGAGATACGTCGACGAACTTACTCAAATCAAATTGCAGTGCGGCAAGTATATGCTTGACTTGCTTAAGCAGGCGCCTGCCGAAGTGACGAGAAAGATTGCTTTCGACGGCTATGAAAATATTGACAAACTTAAGAGCGAAGTTGCGCAGAAGATAGTAGACCTCGGCGGTGTCGCAGAAGATTACGACGGACAGATTGAGACCAATGCGCAAGATATGTCGGCAATGGCGTATGCGGCGCTCAGGGCTTGCGCAGACGAAGAAAGAGCGCCTGTATTTGCAATCTTCAAGTTGAGCAAATACGAGGCAGAAAAGTTGATTTTGGGCTCGGCAGACAGTTCGTTCTCGATAGTAGAACGCGTGGGAAGAGACTTGAGACTCAAGATTGCCGAGGCGTACGACGACAAAGAGATTGACGGCAAGTTCGCCGACTTCAAGAGTTCCAACGCGCTCGTCAATTACGTGCAAAACAAGTGTCCGGACAAGGGAATATATCTTTGTTTCTTCAATTGGCTTGGCGGACATAAATATCTTAAGAGAAAGAAGGATAGAAACGTGGTTTGTCAGGCATTGGAAGACAGTTCCTGCGCCGGTATAAAGTTGCTCATAAGAGCAGGCAAATACAACTCTTGCGTGTTTTATGACGACGACTTTTTTAGATACGACGAAGGGCGCAAGGGCTTGAGTAAAAAAGAAATGGATAAATTTATAAAAGAAGTTTGCGAGGAGGCTTGAGTTGTTACCGCTTGAGAGGTTGTTGGATATTCTTGACGAAAACAAAGTCAAATATCCCAAAAAATTCAAGAATATTGAAATCAACGGTTACGACAGCAACCGTTGCGAACGCTTTTCCGACGAAATTAGGGAGAGCATAGAATGGCTTTTGGCAAAGGGTATCAACAACGGCTTTGATAGCAACATTAAGAATTCAATTTACGAACTTGCCGATATGGCAGGAGATATGTCTAAATATAATATCGTGCTAAAACTCGACGATATGCAGGACAAAAAACAACAAATAATCAAGAAGTTCAGATTGGACAAAGGAGAAGACGCTATGGCAGATATAAAGGGAGAAATCATTGCTTATATAGACAATTCCATATTCGGAGCGAATATGTTGATTGCGGGAGATATATCCGACTACAACAAGTCGATACTTATGACTTCCGTCGAGATGCTTGAAGAATTGAGATTTATCGTAGAAGATACGATGGATAACTCTTCTGAAGACGCCGCTCATCGCGCAAAGTACGTCTACGGAGACCCCACTTACGCATTGTGCGCTTGGAGAGAAAGCGTTGCGCGCGGTATGATTTACGACGGACTCAACAAGCACCTTGACGAGGCAAGAGTAGAGGCAATCAAGTGGACGGAACTTACCAAGGAAGTAAGCAAGCGCAAGAGGGCAAAGGAAGAAAACATCAAGTTGTATACCGACGATATGTTCTCCAAGATGGTCAAGAGAGACGAAGTCAAGGAAAAGGGCGACGCATTCTTTGCAAAACTCAATACTTTTGAAAAGCAGTTTGAGATACAAAGAGACACCTATGACAAAGTATCGGAAATCAACAGTGATATAGAGGAGATTCAAGGCAAGATTGCCGCGCTTATTGATAAGATGGACAACGGCGAAATGCTCGAAGAAGAGGCTCTTTTGCAGATAGAAATGCTTGAAGAGGACGAAGAACTCAAAAAGACGGAAAGAGAGACCTATAGAGCAAGCCTTAAGATGATTGCAGGTACAATATCGGGTATGAAGAGATTGCTTACGCAATTCAAAAGATTGGAACTCATATTCAATATGTATCAGAGGGTAGAGCCCAATATGTTTTACGCAATGTTTTCCAATATCGACTTCAATACTTTCTTAGACGTATTGAGTTATGGCGCAAGCGAAACGCAGATAATCACAGCGTTGAGTTATTACGAGATAGTAATGGAAAACGTGCAGGAGCAGACTATGCATATGGCGCAAGTCGACAATCGTTTTGCAGAGGCAAACAAGTTGTTCGACGCATTTAAGACGCCTTCGAGAAAGACGCAAAACGCTCAGGACGCAGAGAAAGAAGAGCAGGCTAAGAAAGATAAGATAGAGCAACTTCGCAAGAAGTATAAAAAACCCGCTCCTCCTATCGAGAAGCAAGATAAAGAAGAAGCAAGCGTAGAAAACAACGATAATGACGAATTGTCGCAAATAATATCTACGATAACAAAAAAATAAGTTGCAGCGAGGAATAAAAAATGGCAGGCAGAAAAGAAAGAGAAAGAGAACTAAAGCAGGCTACGCCCGATCCGTATGACAAGATAATGGCGGATAACCAACGCAAGATGGAGAGCAAAATGCTCGACGGAAAGCGCGGCGAAATGGAGCAGGCAATAGAAGATCTCGGAAGAAAAGCCATAGAAAGCGAATTGAAATACGGTCCCGACCATTTCAATACAAAAATATTGACGATGTTCTACAACGTGACTTTCACTATGAAAGAGTTTGTAGGAATGATGTTTGCAATGAAAGAGGCAATGAGCGTGCTTTCGCAGACAATGAATATTATGGATGACGTGTTTGACTTCATCAACGAAATGATGATGATCGACAATTACAGCAATTACTCCCTTATGGGACGTATCAAATTGCAACGCAGAATACGCAAGTTTGTCAAGCACAATTCCAACAGAATGAAGACTATGTTCAAGATGGTCAGCGGTTACGGCAAGATTGCCGACGGTATGATGGCTGCGATGGGTAGTTTTGACAAAAAACTCAAGAAGAGTATGAGCGCAGGCGGCAATAAGAAAAAAGACGGCGTAGTTGCAGGCTATGAGAGCGAAGCGCAAAAACAACTCGACAAGATGAGAGCAGAAATGGCGTCCGAAGGTGCTGACGGCAACGGCAGTACAGGCTCTGCAAGTAGCGCGCCAAGCGCGAGAGCGGCCGGTGCATCGACGGGAAGCGGCGATATCAATATTGACGATATAGTATAATTAAAGGGAAGTTTATGGCAAAAGACGAGCAAAAGAAAGAAGGAGTTGAAGAACTCGAAGGCAGACTTCGCGCCGTTACGGAAGAGATACGCGGTATACTCGGCGGTCGCAAGGACAAGAAGGACGTCAGCGAAGACGACAAAGCCACGCTTAGGGCAAAATATTCGCAGGCGGCTCAAATTGCGCGTACGCTTTCCAATAGGTGTACCGATACTGAAAAGATTGAGAAGTATTCCAAGTTTTATAAGCAACTCAGTGACGCAGCGGCAAGTTATGGGTCCGTGCTCAAGAGCAAAGTCCCCGACACCACGCTAGACGATGTCAAAGGTCTAGACGACGTCAAAGCGCTTGTCAAGAGTTTTATTTTTATGGCGCGTAATCCCGAGATACTCAAGTATTACAAGATGGAAGGCGGATTGGGTATGCTTATGTACGGCGCTCCCGGCACAGGTAAGACTATGTTTGCCGAAGCAATCGCCAATGCTATGAATTTACCGCTGTTCATCGTCACTCCTGCGGATATATTCAAGTCTTACGTGGGCGAATCTGAGCAGGCTGTCAAGCAGATATTCGATGAGATAGATACGTGCCCTGACGGAGCAATATTATTTGTTGATGAGTGCGAGTCAATATTTAGCAAGCGTACGCAAGATACCAAAGACTATAAGTCGGCGGTGACCACAGAACTTTTGCAGCGCATCAACGGATTTGGCGTCGACGGTTCAAAGAGAATAATGATAGGCGCGACAAACCGACCCGATGTTATCGACCCCGCATATCTTAGATATAAGAGATTTTCGCATATTATTCACGTTACGCCTCCCGACTTTGACGCTAAGAAAGCAATAATTGAGGGTAAGTTAAAGGGTATAGACCTCGACGGAATATCTTTGGAAGAAGTCGTCAATATGACCAAGGAATACACCAATGAAGTTGATGATAAAGGCGAAGTTCGCACCATCGCATACTATTCAGCCGCAGATATATGCGGAATTATAGAAGAGTCTTGCAGATACGCCTTAGAAGAGATAGAAGAGAAGGGCGGGGACAAGCCTATTCCTTTGCGACTTGATATGTTTGAGCGGGCATTCAAAAAGATTCCGCCAAGTATCAGCGCAGAACTTCTTGAAGATTACAAAAACTTCCGCAATACGCATTGATTTCAAATCAGTCGGTATGTATTAAACCGACTGATTTTTTATTATGCCGCAAGCAGCATTAAATTTAAATCTTATCTTGGAGTTGTGGCATCATATTGTTGACCAAACAAAAAAAGTCTGCTTCAAACAAATCCGATAGTTCAGTGTGAGAATAGTCGTCTTGGTTTGTTTGCGCAATTTTATCAACGCTTTCGTAAAAACTTATTTTATATCGTTCTTTTATCTCATTTAAATCGTCGGCAAATAGCAACGTCGTCTGATTGGAAAAATAAACAACTCTGCTAGGGAATATTTTATAGACTGTCACGCAAAGTCCTAAGATAGGCATAGCAATGCGATACGATATATAAATTATGTCGTGCGCAATCTTTATTATAATGATTGTCATTTTATTTATCGCAACTTCTTGATTGCAAGAAGGAATAAGCGTTTTGCAAAAAAATTTGTTCAAAACAAATATCGGATAAAGAAGCGTAGACAGCAAAATATTAAAAATGAACATTACCGCTCTTATGGGTATCAGTAAAAGCCACCAATTTGCGCATTTTATCTTTTTTCGCGCAATATTCAAAATGTCTCGAGGAGAGAAATACTCTCCCAAAGCGTAATACTTTTTTATCATTAGTTTACCTAGTTTTCCCTTATGTGAGAATTTTATAAAATAGTAAATCTTGCGATACAGTTTTAAACTGTATTAACATAATTATACAGTTACAGATTGTATAATGTCAAATGGAATTGAACGAAAATGGAAGAATTATTAAAGTTGTCGACAATTTTGAAAGAGTTAAGAGAGCAATACGGTTACACACAAAAACGCGTTGCTGAAATGTTGGGGCTAAAGTATCAATCTTATCAAGCCTACGAACGCGGCTTGTCTGTTCCTACGCTTTCTCATTTTATTAAACTTGCCGATATTTATGACGTTTCGCTTGATTATTTGGTAGGAAGAGATAAGATATGATATATCTTTATGGTAGTAGATAAGTATACTTTGCCGTATTAGTTAATAAGATCCGTTAGCGGTATATTCAGCGCTTCGCTCAACTTTCTCAAAGTCTCCAAACTCGGCAAAAGTTGACCGTTGATTATTTCATAGATTTCAAACGTGGATATGCCGGAAATTTGCGCAAGTTGATGTACTGGGATGTCTCGTTTTCTTATGTTTTTGGCTATGATGTTTTTTATCTGTGGCATATTTAATTTGTCGTCCATAGTTCCCTCTTATTGCAAGTGTAATATTATTTTCACAGCAAAATGCTGTGATGTGTATAGTTTACAGCAAATTGCTGTAAAATTCAAGTAGTTGGATAATAATTATGAAAATATTTGCGCAAAGGCTTAGAGAATTGAGA
>JAIDUV010000090.1 GCA_029060025.1 Clostridia bacterium
GTAGTTACGGCAGAACTTCTCCTTGAGAAGGGTGTTCTTAGTAAGGTTGAGCCTTATGGTTTGAAGGTTCTTGGCAATGGTACATTGACAAAAAGGCTTGAGGTTAAAGCAAACAAATTTACTAAGTCATCTGTGCAAATAATTGAAAAAGCAGGTGGCAAAGCAGAGGTGCTATAATGTGGCAAACTATAAAAAACGCATTTAGTGATAAAAGCATCAGAAACAAAATATTCGCAACGTTCGGATTGCTTCTCGCATTCCGAATCGGTTGTTGGATACCGCTTCCGGGCATATCTGCAGACTTTTACGCAGGTCAGTTCGGCGGTACGGCTGAAAGCAACACAATATTTCAACTTTTGAGTATGATGAGCGGCGGCTCAATGCAATATCTCACGCTCTTTGCGCTAGGTATCTTGCCGTTTATCAACAGTTTTATCATAATGCAGTTGCTCACACTTATCATTCCACCGCTTGAAAGACTTTCAAAACAAGGTGATGAGGGGCGTGAAAAAATCACAATAATCACCAGATACGTAGCAATAGCCTTGGCTGTTGTGCAGGCAATAGGTATCGTAGTCGCATACAAAGATTATATTGATCCTATGTTTGGCGAAAAGAACGGTTGGCTTACGGCTATTATGATAATCGCATTGCTCGTCTCGGGCAGTACGGTAGTAATGTGGCTTGGCGAAAGAATTACCGAACTTGGTATCGGCAACGGTACGTCGTTGATAATCTTCAGCGGTATTCTGTCTTCGTTCGGATTGGCGCTTGTGAATACAATTCCGCAAATTCAAGCCGACCCTACAAAACTTTGGAATTTGTTTGGATATTTATTGGTAGTGTTGTTCTTGTTTGCGTTTATCGTATTCGTAGACGGCGGAGAGAGAAGAATCAAAGTAAACTACGCAAAGCAAGTCAAGGGCAATAAGATGTACGGCGGACAGTCGACGTTTATACCAATCAAAGTCAACAGTTCGGGCGTTATGCCTATCATCTTCGCTTCGTCCTTTATGACGATACCTATGATGATATTCCAATTTACTGGACAGGATAACCAGGCATTTGTCAACTATATGACATTCTGCTATCCGGGCAGCATAAACTCGCAATGGCAATGGGTAGGCTGGGTATTCTACTATTTGGTAATGCTTGTTCTGATTATATTCTTCGCATATTTCTATGCGCAGATACAGTTCAACCCGCAGGACGTGGCAAGGAACTTGCAACAGTACGGCGGCTCAATACAAGGTATCCGTAGCGGTAAACCCACAAGCGATTACCTTCAAAAAATCAACAACAGAATAGTTTTGTTCGGCGCGCTCTTCCTTGGCTTCATAGCCATAGTACCGGCAGTTCTCTTCCAACTCATAGGGTCTGGACTGGGAGTAAACAACGCAATATCATCTACCGGTATGCTTATTGCGGTAAGCGTTGCGCTTGAATTTAACAAACAACTTGAGGGACAATTGATGATGAAGCATTACAAGGGCTTCCTCAAGTAAAAGAGGATTTATGTACTTAGTATTTTTAGGAGCGCCGGGCGCCGGCAAAGGCACCCAAGCGACGAAAGTATGTGAGAAGTATAATATACCTCATATCTCCACAGGAGACATATTGAGGGCTAATATCAAGGCGGGCACAGCCTTAGGGGTAGAAGCCAAAGGCTATATCGACAAAGGCTTGCTCGTGCCTGACGAAGTAGTTATAGGACTTGTCAAACAAAGACTGTCCGAAGCAGATTGCCAGAAGGGATTTTTACTTGACGGCTTTCCAAGGACTATAGAGCAGGCAAAGGCTTTGAATGATTTTGCGAGAATAACTTGCGCAGTCAACTTAGCCGTCGACGAAAAACTCGTCGTTGACAGAATCGCAGGTCGCAGAATGTGCAAGTGCGGAGAGAGTTATCACGTATCGTGGTATGACAAAGACGTATGCGCAAAATGCGGAGAAAAACTCTATCAAAGAGACGACGATAAGGAAGAGACTGTAAAGGCAAGGCTTGAAGTCTACAATGCGCAGACTGCTCCGCTCATAGAGTACTATAGCAATATGGGAATACTCAAAGACGTTGACGGAACGCAGGAAATGAACAAAGTCTTCGACGACATAGTGAGGATATTGAATGATAACCATTAAGTCTGACTATGAAATACAGTTGATGCGTAAGGCTAATCAAATCGTTAGAGATACGCTCAATCTTCTCGAAGAGAAAATCAAAGAGGGAATGACGACGGCGCAACTCAACAAGATTGCTCACGATTACATAGTCAAATGCGACGCGATACCTTCGTTTTTGGGCTACAGCGGTTTTCCCGCGTCGATATGTACGTCGATAAACGAACAAGTCGTACACGGTATTCCTTCTGACAAAGTAATCATCAAAGAGGGAGACATAGTCAGCGTAGACTGCGGAAGTATCTACAAAGGGTATAACGGTGACGCAGCCAGAACCTTTATGATAGGCAAAGTCAGCGAGGAAAAGGCAAAACTCGTAGAAGTCACAAAGCAGAGTTTCTTTGAAGGCGTCGAGATACTCAAAGAGGGCGTCAGACTGGGAGACTTGGGACACGCGATACAGTCTTATGCAGAATCTCACGGCTACGGAGTAGTCAGGGCTTTGGTAGGACACGGAATAGGCAAGGATATGCACGAAGATCCCGAAGTGCCTAATTACGGCAGACAGGGACACGGAATGCGACTGCGTAAGAATATGACGATTGCCATTGAGCCTATGATAAATATGGGCACGCACGAAGTGTATATGCTAAACGACGGTTGGACGGTAGTTACGGCAGACGGATTGCCTTCGGCGCACTACGAAAATACCGTGTGGATAAAAGAAGACGGCGTAGAGATATTGTCGCTGTGAGGTAAAGATGGCTTTTAAAGTTGGAGACATAGTGCAGTCAAAGAGCGGACACGACGCAAAGAAGTATTTCGTGGTAATAGCAACGCTCAATGAGAGTTATATATTGATTGCCGACGGCAAGTCGAGAAGACTTGAAAGTCCAAAACAAAAGAACGTCAAGCACGTCAAACTCATAGAAGAGGCAAACGATATAAGTTCGTACGTCGACGATAAGAGCATCGCAGATAGATTAGGTAAACTTGATACTGTTGAATAGGAGGTATATATGTCCAAAGAAGACGTAATCGAAGCAGAGGGAAAAGTAATAGAAGTATTGCCCGGTACCAATTTTAAAGTAGAGTTGTCAAACGGACACGTTATCGTAGCGTATTTGTCGGGAAAATTGAGAAAGAATTATATCAAAATTCTCGAAGGAGACGCAGTCAAAGTAGAATTAAGTCCATACGACCTTACCAAAGGCAGAATAGTATGGCGTAATAAGAATTAAGGTAGATTAACGGAGGATATAACAATGAAGGTCAGACCATCAGTAAAGCCGATGTGCGACAAATGCAAGGTAATAAAGAGAAACGGAGCAGTTATGATCATCTGCTCAAAATACAAAAAGCATAAGCAAAAGCAAGGCTAATATTTCTCTTAATTATGGAATTGAGCGAAATTTGCTCACAGTAGGCTAAAAAGGATTATGGAGTTATCCATAATTCCTTTATTGCGTAAAAAATAAAAAAAGTGTATTATAACGCTTGCAAGATTTATTAAATCGTGTTATAATACCTAGGCTAAAAGACATTAATCGTTGGGGAGCGGCTAATAGGTTGTTTCATTCCAAACACAACAGACAATCTAACTTCTCGTAGCGTTTAATAATATAATAAAAACATTTATTAAATTATTGGAGGTATTTTCATGGCTCGTATTAGTGGCGTTGATTTGCCAAATGAGAAAAGAGTTGAGATAGGTCTTACCTATATCTACGGTATAGGAAGAGTTACGTCCAACAAAATTCTCGCTGATACAGGTATAAATCCTGATACAAGAGTTAGGGATTTGACTGATGAAGAAGTAAACAAGATTCGTGAATACATCGACCGCAATAATATTATGGTTGAAGGCGATTTGAAGCGCGAAATCAAGATGAACATCAAAAGACTGCAAGAGATCGGTTGCTACCGCGGTGTAAGACACCGTAAGGGATTGCCGGTACGCGGTCAGAGTACGAAGCAAAACGCTCGTACAAGAAAGGGTCCGAAGAAGACCGTTAGCCGTAAGAAGAAATAAGGAGGATTGAATAATGGCAGTTGCTAAAAAAGTTGTAAAAAAACGTACTGTAAATAAGCGCCGTGGCGAAAACGGTTGCGCTCATATTCACGCCTCTTTCAACAACACCATCGTGACGATTACCGATACTCAAGGCAATGCAATAAGTTGGTCTAGTTCCGGTAAACTTCAACTTCGCGGTAGTAAGAAATCTACTCCGTTTGCCGCTCAGATGGTAAGCGAAGACGCAGGTAAAGTCGCATACGACGCAGGCGTAAGAAACGTAGAAGTATATGTCAAGGGACCGGGTAGCGGCAGAGAGTCTGCTATCAGAGCCTTGCAGAACGTAGGATTGAACGTTACGCTTATTAAAGACGTATCTCCAATCCCTCACAATGGCTGTCGCCCACCAAAGCGCAGAAGACTGTAATAGGAGGTTTGCAATAATATGGCTAGATATACAGGTCCTGATTGTCGTCAATGCAGACGCGAAGGCGAAAAATTATTTTTGAAAGGCGAAAAGTGTTATTCGGAAAAGTGTCCTTTTGCAAAGAACAGCACTCCTCCGGGACAACACGGCGCTGATCGTAAGAAGAATAGCGAATACGCTACTCAGTTGAGAGAAAAACAAAAGACCAAGAGAATCTACGGACTTTGCGAAAAGCAATTCAGAGGTTATTACGACAAAGCCGAAAAGATGAGAGGCATCACCGGTGAAAATATGCTTATCCTTTTGGAAAGACGTCTTGACAACACCGTATACCGTCTTGGTTTGGCATCTTCCCGCTCAATGGCAAGACAAATCGTCAACCACGGTTTGATTACTGTCAACGGTAAGTGCGTAAATATTCCTTCATTCCTCGTGAAGAAGGGCGACGTGATAGGCGTCAAAGAAAACAAAGCCGACAAAAAGGTATTCAGTGGTATCAAGGAGGCTAAGACACTCAATCTTCCTAAGTGGTTGACTTTTGACAACGCTACTATGACCGGCAACGTAATTGCTTTGCCAGAAAGAGCAGATGTCGAGCAAAAGATTGAAGAGCATATGATTGTCGAGTTGTATTCTAAATAATAATACGCTGTGACAGTCTCGGTCATTGAACATTGAATAGGAGGCTAACAATGATAGAAATTCAAAAACCAAATATCAATAAAGAAGATATGGAGCCGGGTAGAAAAACCAGATATTCCGTCGAGCCGTTAGAGCGCGGATTTGGTACTACTCTCGGCAACAGCCTTAGAAGAATACTCTTGGGCGCTTTGCCGGGCGCTGCTCCAATCGGTATAAGAATAAACGGAGTTCAACACGAGTTTACCGCTATCCCAGGTATTAAAGAAGATGTCACCGACATCATTCTCAATATCAAGGGACTTGCTGTAAAGGCTCATACTGAAGACAAGAACTTCAAACAACTTTGTACTATCAACAAATATACGCCAGGCGTAGTTACAGCCGCAGATATATCTCACAGTGACGACATAGAGATTCTCAATCCCGAACTTGAGATTTGTACGCTCGAAGACGGAGCAAGCATTGAGATGGAAATCTATATTGGCGTAGGCAGAGGTTACGTTGGCGCAAGCGAAAACAAGGACGAGGAGCAAGGCATAGGTTACATACCAGTAGACGCTATCTTCACGCCTGTTATCGCGGCAAGTTATCAGGTAGAAAGCACCAGAAAAGGTCAGGACATCAATTTTGACAAACTCACTATTGACGTTACGACTGACGGTACATCGACGCCAAATGAAGTCATCAGTTTGGCTGCCAAGATTATGAATGATCACCTTGGTATTTTTGTTAAACTTGTTGACAATATGGCAGAAAAAGAGATACTCATCTCTCAAGACAACGAGTCGCAAGCAAAGATTTACGAAATGGCAATCGAAGACTTGGATTTGTCCGTAAGATCTTACAACTGCTTGAGAAGAGCGGGTATCAACACTGTCAAGGATTTGACGGAAAAGACTGAAGACGATATGCTTAAAGTGAGAAATCTCGGTAAGAAGTCGCTCGAAGAAGTTATGAAGAAAATTGACGACCTTGGTCTTAAACTCAAGGACAAGGATGAATAATAGGAGGTAAAGGACAATGGCAAGAAAGTTGGGCAGAACAGCCGAAGAAAGAATGGCCATAATTAGAAATCAAGCCTCAGAACTATTGTGGTACGGATCTATCGAGACCACGGTTGATAGAGCAAAAGAGGTAAGAAGTTATGCCGAGAGTATGTTGACTCTCGCTATAAATACTTATGAAGATACCGTCAAGGTGCAAAAGACGGTTACCAACGACAAGGGCGAGAAGGTTGTTACGGAGTTTGTCAACGACGGTCCAAGAAAGTTGGCAGCAAGAAGAAAACTTATGGCAAGCCTTAGAGATCTTCAAGAAGTCAAGGCTGAGGGAGAGAACAAGGCTGCGTTCAAAGAAAGAACCAAAGACGTTAAGCACCCGCTTATTGAAAAGATTTTCAGAGAGCACGCAGTATTTTATGCTGACAGAGCGAATAAACTCGGTCAAAGAGGCGGTTACACTCGCATAATCAGACTTGGTCAAAGACGCGGTGACGGCGCTGAGATGGCAAAGTTGGAACTTGTTAGAAATACTGAAAAGAAAAAATAATTGATAAAATACGTCAATATTAAAGCGTTCCGATAGGAGCGCTTTATTTTTTTCAATCATATCATTTATTATGCAAATATTTCACATTGCTATTGGCAATTACAAAAACCTATGCTATAATAAGTATATGAAGAAGAATAACAAATTTTTGGAGTTTTTAATAGTACTTGTTTACGGAGTTTTTGCAATAACTATCGTAATACCTATGGTGGTTACTGCAATTATTTTCAAGTTTGTGTTTGGAAGACGCGTCAACAAGACGATACATCATTTGACGCCTGAAGATTATCCAAATCTCAAGACCTATCCTGTCAAATTCAAGAGCGGGAAGAACGACCTTGCGGCATACTTCGTCGTCGACAAAGATATCACCGAATATAAAGCGGTGTTGATTGTTGCGCACGGCATAGGATGTTCAAGAGCAGGTTATCTAAATAGATATGACTATTTTGCTCGAAAGGGATATCTGGTATTTGGATATGACTGTACCGGCACTTTTGAAAGTGAAGGCAAGGGCTTGAAAGGGCTGACCCAATCTCAAGTAGATTTGGACAATGCGATCAAGTATCTCGACGGCATACAAGAACTTAAGAAATATAAAGTGTTGGCTTACGGACACAGTTGGGGCGGTTACGGACTTGCAAGCGAACTAAATAGCAAGACTGCAGAGAAACTTACAGGCGCGGCTACCTTATCGGGCTTTAACGATATTTGGGGTATCTGTAAGTATCAAATGACGAGATACGCCGGTAAAGCCGTCGTATTGGTAAAGCCGTGGACGTATCTGCATTATTTCCTCTTATACGGCAGAAGAGCACTGTATAAGGGTATAGACGGCGTCAATAATTATAAGGGACCTGTGCTTGTTATGCACAGCACGGACGACAAGACGGTACCGTATGACAGTTCAGTGGCTATTCATTATGAGAAGAATAAAAATCCGCGGGCAAAGTTTGTCATTTGGGATGACAGAGGGCATACGCTGTCGCGTCCTCCAGAAGTCGAGAAAGAGATAAGAAGACTTCACAAAGACAAGAAAACACAACTTTCGCTTGGCAAGAGCAATATCTTTGAATACAACGTCAACGTGGGATATGAGTATTGCGAGAGAATGACGGTATTTGCTATTGACGAAGAATTTATGGACCAGATTGACGCCTTCTTTATGGACGTGCTTGCAGGCGCAGAGGTTAAATCTGCTTGATATACTTATACATTGTCAAATATACAAATCTACAGCAAGCAAAAGAGCGCGCGTTGTCAAAGTACTCTCAAGTTAAGGACGAAGTCTTTTCTATAGAGTATTTGCCTAGCGGCGCTCCGCAGTTGATATCTTGCGGTAAGCCTAATGGATACGTTTCGGTAAGTCATAGTGACGGCGTGCTTGCAATAGCGTTCTCAGAGTGCAAGATCGGGATAGATATTGAGCGAGCAGACAGAAAAGTGTCTCCTAAGATATGCAAAAGCATAGAGCATTGGACGGCAATAGAAGCGTATGCAAAATGGACGAGAGAGGGACTGTCTAAAGACATTATTTCTCAACGACTTCCCGAGGATATGATATCTACAATGTTGTTTGGAGAATACGTAATCAGCATTTGTTCGCAGTGTAAGGATATAGAAATGACGCAACTTGACTGACTTAGAGTCGTTTTTTTGTGGTTGACAGAGCATATTTATAATGGTATAATTATATACGGTTAAAATTATGACAATCGGAGGACAATATGGTACTTGAAAAGTTGAGTAAAATTATAGCCGACCAACTCGGTATGGAGCAAAGCAAAATTACGCAGACTACTTCGCTTAAAGAGGACTTGCTTGCAGATTCTCTTGACATAGTAGAGATTATTATGTCTATCGAAGAAGAATTTGGTATTCAAGTAGACGACGAGGCTGCTCTTGCTTTTAAGACGGTCGGAGACGTTGTCACTTATATTGAAAAAGGTCTATAAGACAAATATCAAATATGAAAGCGAGAGGATATTATTGACTCTCGTTTTTTATTTTGTAGCGCGCAAGTTGTGGGAATATTGAAATGAAAAGATTGATTTATGCAATTGTAGTGTTGTTACTGACATTGGTATCTGTATCTTTGCTAGGATGTACGTTGGAAGCAGAAGATTGTTACGTGTTTGACGACGAAGAATTTGCGTCGTTGAGACTTGAGGATAACTCTCTTGCCGATACTTCCGCAGTGAGAATTATGTCGGCAAATGTTTTGGTAAGTATGAAGAGTTGGGGAGGAGAACCTGTAAAACCAAGGGCGCATAGATTTGCAGAGGCAATAAAACATTATTCTCCTGACGTAATAGGCGCGCAGGAAATGTGCAAAGATTGGTACAAATATCTAATGCCACAGATTTGTGAAACTTATGAAATATTGCAGCCTAAAAATTCACTTTTTACAGAAAATCGCACGCCGATAATATACAACAAGAAGAAACTTCGGCTCATAGAAAGCGGACTCGTAAAGTACTCAAAGGGTGATAAAAATGCGTGTCGCGTAGTTACTTATGGAGTATTTGATACTTTGGCAGACGGCAAAAGAATGATAGTGACGTCAACCCATCTTGATCTTATAAGAATGAATGACTACGAAAAAGAAAAATCAATAATGTTGAGTCAAGTGACAGAGTTTTTTGAGACTATAGAAATGTTGGATAATAAGTATAATTGTCCGATATTTATGACAGGTGATTACAATTCTATGGAGAGAGAAGACAGCAGATATTTAGGACAGGCAAGCGGGGCGGAATATAAAAAAGAAAATGACCTTACGTATTATAAATGTTATGGCAAACCTTGCGGAGCCTTTGCTTATAATCAAATATCAGCAAAATATGTTGACGTAAAATTTATCAAAGATATAGATGTCAAATTTGATAATACTAGAGGATATTTATATGACGATCCTACGTGGGATCATATATTTTTAACTAATGCTGATAAAGCGAAAATTTTGACGTTTAGAGTATTGGCATCGGATTATTTTCATAATAATCTAGATAGAAGCAGTCGCATATCGGATCATTTGCCAATATGTGTCGACGCAGTGTTGAAGTAAACGATTTATAAAAAGACGCATATTTTAATTATATGCGTCTTTCTTTTTAGCAAAATTAGATATTTTTTATTATTAAATCAGTTATCTCTTTCGTGCCAAGCACTTCTTTACCTTCTTCGCGCAAATCTGCTGTTCTTGCTCCGCTATTGAGAGTTTTCTCGACGGCGTTTTCTATTGCGTCACCTTCTTCCATAAGATTGAATGCGTATTTGAGCATCATTGCGGCGGAGAGAATAGTTGCGATTGGGTTGGCAATATTCTTGCCTGCGATTGTGGGCGCAGAACCGTGTATAGGCTCGTAGAGACCTCTCGTGGTTTCGTTGATAGAAGCCGACGGAAGTATTCCAATACTGCCCACGCATTGCGACGCAAGGTCGGAGAGAATGTCACCAAATAGATTGCCAGTGACTACGACGTCGAATTGAGACGGCTCTCTTACGAGTTGCATAGCCATATTATCTACGAGCACGTCTTCGAGAATTACGTCGGGGTAGTCTTCGTGTATGTCGTGCACGACTTTTCTCCATACGCCGGAGGTCTTGAGTACGTTTGCCTTATCCACTGAAGATACTTTGCCGCGTCTCTTTTGAGCAAGTTCGAAAGCAGTACGGCAAATTCTTTCGATTTCCAATTCTCCGTACGCCATTACGTCGTATCCTTCGCGTCCCATCTTGCCGTCTCTTACGCCCTTTTCGCCAAAGTAGATACCGCCGATAAGTTCTCTTACTACCATAATATCAATATTCTTTGGATTTTTGAGCGGACAAACACTCTTGAGCGCTTCAAACATTTTTGCAGGACGGAGATTGGCGTATAGTTGCATAGCCTTTCTCACGCCGAGCAACGCTCTTTCTGGGCGAAGTTCGTAGGGAAGATTATCGTATTGCGGTCCGCCTACTGCGCCGAGAAGTACACTGTCACTAGCAAGACAGATGTCAAGACTTTCTTTTGGCAACGGCTCGCCGTATTTGTCATAAGCGCAACCGCCGCATACGCTCTCCGTAAAGTTGAATTTGTGATTAAATCTTTCTCCGATTTTTGTCAATATGTTCATCGCAGATGCAGTAACTTCGGGACCTATTCCGTCACCTTTTATTACCGCTATATTAAAGGTACTCATATTATTACTCCTAAATCTTTTTTGCTTTTATTGCGTTGATAAGTCCGCCGCATTCTATTATATTTTGAATGAACTTGGGGAAGGGCTGGGCTTGATACGTCTTTGCGCTTGTCAAGTTGGTAATCACGCCGGTATCGACGTCTACGCTCACTTCGTCACCTGCGTTTATGCCGTCGACTGCTTCGGGACATTCGAGGATATAAAGACCTATATTTAGAGCGTTTCTATAAAAAATTCTTGCAAATGACTTGGCAATCACGATTGATACGCCGCAACCTTTAATTGCTATCGGGGCGTGTTCTCTGGAAGAACCGCAACCGAAGTTTTTGCCTGCAACTACTATGTCTCCCTCTTTTACTTCTTTGTAAAATTCGGGATTAGTATATTCCATACAATGCTTTGCAAGTTCTTTTGGGTCAAACGTAGACAAATACGTCGCAGGAACAATGATGTCCGTATCAATATCGTCTCCGAATTTAAAAACTTTTCCTTTCAACATAATTACACCTCCAATTTGCTTTCGCAGGTCAGTTTGCCGGCAATTGCGCTAGCCATTGCCGTGGCGGGAGAGGCAAGATAAATATAACTGTCTTTTGCGCCCATTCTGCCTATGAAGTTACGGTTGGTAGTCGTCACAGCCACTTCGCCGCTTGCCAAAATACCCATATGTCCGCCAAGACAGGGACCGCAAGTAGGAGTAGATACGATTGCTCCACCCTCGATAAAGGTCTTGATATAACCTTTTTCCATTGCCTCAAGATATATCTTATTTGTTGCAGGTATTATTATTGTACGCACGTTTGGATTGACCTTTTTGCCTTTGAGCACTCTTGCTGCGGCTTCCAAGTCTGAGAGTCTGCCGTTGGTGCAGGAGCCTACAATAACTTGGTCAATCAGGATTTCTTCCTTCACGTCTTCCACTGCTTTGGTATTTGACGGCAAGTGCGGGAAAGCCACGGTCGGTTTGATCTTTGACAAGTCAATATCTATTACTTGCTCATACGCTTCGTCGTCACCGGCTTGCATAGTTTCAAAGGTCTTGCCGCAAGAAACTTTGACGTACTCTTGAGTGATATCGTCAATAGGGAAGACTCCGTTTTTAGCGCCACATTCAATTGCCATATTACATATAGTAAATCTGTCGTCCATCGTCATATATTGTACGCCTTCGCCCGCAAACTCTATTGATTTATACAAAGCGCCGTCGACACCTATCATTCCGATAATATGTAGTATCACGTCTTTACCGGAGATATATTTGCTTGGCTTTCCGACAAGGTTAAACTTGATTGCCGACGGTACTTTGAGCCATACTTTGCCCGATAGCATTATGCCTGCAATATCCGTGCTGCCAACGCCTGTCGAAAAAGCGCCGAGCGCTCCGTACGTACAGGTGTGCGAATCTGCGCCTATTACGACGGACCAAGGTTTTGCGATTCCTTTTTCGGGGAGCAAAGCGTGCTCTATACCCATCGTGCCTACGTCAAAGAAGTTTTTGACGCCTTCAGCCCTTGCAAAGGCGCGAACGCATTTGCATTGCTCGGCAGACTTGATGTCCCTGTTGGGAGTGAAGTGGTCGAGCACAAAGGTAACTTTGTCAGCATCATATAGTTGTCCGCCCGCTTTGTTAAACACGTCGATAGCCACCGGCGCAGTGACGTCGTTGGAGAGAGCAGTGTCAACTTCCACTAGGGTAAGCGTACCGGCGGAAAGAGCCGTAATTGCCTCTTCAAAAGGCATACCGAGTTTTTTAGCCAGAATTTTTTGTGTCATTGTCAATTTCATAGCCAAACCTCCTATAAACTTTTAAACTATGTAAAATATAGATTTCATTATAAATAAACGTGCGGCAAAAGCCAATTGACTTTGCCTTTTATTGCGTTGTGACGCTAAGACTTATAAGCAAGTTTTTTGTTTTTAGCAACTACTATCAAAACAACTGCTATTACTATAGCAATTATTACGCAAGGAATAGTTATTACCAATGCAAGTTGCCAAGACGTGAGACCCGACGCTTTTATATTTTCAGTTCTTACGTATGCAGTTTTGCCTTCGTAATATACCGCCGTCCATTGACTCTTTTTGTTGAATTTTTCTTTAAGGTAAACTGACGTGCCTTCGGCGAGTTGAGTAATTTCTATTGCGTCTTCTTCGTTTTCAAAGGGCAGGGCGTATAGAGTAATGTACTGTCCAAGTTTCTTTGACGTCAACTTTACCGACTTTGAAAGCGACGGAGCAGTGAGTTGAGTATACGGCGAAAGGTTTTGCGTTTTGACGTAACCGTACTGTGTTTTGCCGTTGCTATCGACGTAACCCACTTTATACCACCCCCAACTAAAGTTGCCGTCCTGTCCGACGTTGTCAATGACAATCAGTTGCATAAATATTGATGCGTCAAGCAGTTTTTCACTTCCTGCTCCTTCAAATGGATATTTATAAATTGGAGTATTTTCGTGCAGCGGTTGAGCAAACGGACCGAGCAATCCTTCTTTTTCTGCCGGACACAGAGTTATGCCCGCAGATTTTTTGATATATCCGTATTGAGTTTTGTCTTCGTTTTCGTCGTGATAATATACGTATATAAAGTTATCTTTTTCGCTCAGCGCAATAAAGTATTTGCCTTGAGGAATTACTCCCATTCTTTGCAAATGTCTTGGGGAAGAATATAGTGTGACATCGGCGCTCGTCTTGTATAGTTTGACTATATCAAATTCAGTCGGATGAGTGTAAACGGTGTTGTCAAAACAACCGTAATATTCAAGATTGCCTTCCGTGTACACATACATATTGACGGCGTTGAGATTAGATTTTGTATAGACGTATCTTATGTCGTTTTGGCTGTCATACGCCCAGCAAATTTTGCTGTTGCCGTCGAGACCGTCGACTGCCAACGTGGAAATTGAAGAATCGGCATTATTGTATTCATACACGCCGCCCGCGCTCAAGAGCAATATTCTGCTGCCTGCTACGCTTATGCCGATATAGTCTCCGCTGCGCTTTAAGAACTTAGACAAGTCGGGATAGTGGAAATTTTGTTCGTCTATCGCATAAAAATCTCCGTCCAAAATGCAATAAAGAGTATTGTTGAGCACGGCATAATCCTGTATATCTATGTAAGCGGGATTTAGCGTCCAGTCGGTGTTTGAATTGAAGTATTGCGAAATCACTTCGGGAGGGTCGATGGATATATGTATCAACTTGTTGGTTTCCAAGGCATAGAAGCCGTCTTCGTTTGCATATATTCCCACCAAATATTCCACGTGTAAGTCGTTGAGAGTAAAGTTGATTTTTGCTATGCGCATATCGTTGTACTCATAAGCCCATAGATATTTTTGATCTCCCTTTTGGGCAAGCGCAAGGATGTGCGTCGAATTCATTGCAATATTTACAAAACCGTCAAAATCACTCTTCTCTTCATAACTCAATAATTTGTTGTCTTTGGCTAGATAAATGCTTTTTGAGTTGGTATAAGCAAAATAATCGTCATAAGCAGTCAGCAAACTGTCGTTTGTCAAAGACACCAACACGTCGACGTTTTCTGCCTTTGCCACGTCGCGTACGGAAAATACGCTTGCGAAGCACAAGACAAGCGCCAAACAAAATATTAAGGATAACCCAAAGATTTTTCGTTTCATAAGAGTATTATAACACACTATATTTAAAAATTAAAACAAAAAAATACTGCATTATAAAGAAATATAATTAAGAAAGATTGAAAATTATTTGTATTTATGCTAAAATATATGCAGTTGCTCGAAATCAGCGGTATTTGCATAGTCGTAAGGCAAGAAAGAGATATACGTTATTGCAGATAAGCATACTTAGAATTTAAGGAAGATATGTCAAAAAATAAATTTTATTACAAAAATAACAATAAAAAGAAGTTCGACGCTCAGGGCGCCGCTCAAAAGATTTTGGATGCTAATAAAGACAAGAACAAAGATCTTATGCGCCCCATTGAAGATCTCGGATTGAGCGAAGCCACTTACAATGCGCTTAAAGCAGGCAGAATAAACATAGTCGCCGACCTTGCGTGCAGGACCTTTCAGCAGATGTACAAAATTCAAAACATCGGCAAAAAGAATTGCATAGAGATATCCAAGGCAATGGCGAAATTTGGCGTTAAGTTTGTTCAAGACGACGCGCCTCAGTCGCAACAACTTGCAAATAACAACCAAAACGGCGGCGAGAAAAAGGAAAAGTTTGACGCTCGCAACGGCAAGAATGGACAGCAGAATTTTTCTCGTGACAAGTCGCAAAACAATATAGGCAAGTCGGAGCGTAGGGACAACAAAAACAAAAAGCAAAAGAGCGAGAATGATTCTCTTAATGAGTATCTCAGCAAGTTGTACGCCGGTATGACCTGGGCAGAGATAATTATGGGAAAAAGACAGCGTCCCGCAGTGGAAAAAATTGAGAGACCGCCGCTCACAGAAAAGAGTCTAGTCAAGTTTTGCCGTAAGGGAAAATGGGGATATAAGGATTGGAAAGGCAACGTCATTGTTCCGCCGTCTTATGAAGAAGCGTTTGGCTTTTTTGAAGAGAGGGCTTGCGTAGAAAAGGACGGCAAGTTGGGGTATATAGACAGACAAAACAATCTTGTCATAGATTTTAAATATGACTGCGCGACGTCGTTTAGCGAGGGACTGGCGTCAGTTACCGTGGGAGAGAAAAGCGGATATATAGACCAAGACGGAAATCAAATAGTTGATTTTGTATACGACATAGCCACGCCGTTTTCTGACGGAAAAGCCATCGTAAGACAAAACGAGCGTTGGGGAGTCTTAAACAGAGAAGACCTCAGCGTATTTTGGAGATAAAAGGGAGGTATACCACTATGATGCAAAGACAGAGATTACTTGAAAATGCGTTGCTCGTAATGAAGAATGCGCACGCGCCATATTCCGGATATAAGATAGGTTGCGCCGTTATGGGTGAAAGCGGAAAGATTTACGTAGGTTGCAATATCGAAAACGTCAGTTACGGCGCTACGATTTGCGCAGAGCAGGTTGCTATGGGCACTGCGATTGCAGGTAGCGAAAAAGGATTTTTGGCAATGGCAATAGTAGGCTCTGGCGATAGTATGCCTTATCCTTGCGGAATAGTAAGACAGTTTATCAAAGAGTTTTGCAATGATCTCGTTATCTTTGTTTCCAACAACAAAGGAGACGTAGTCACTACTAATATTAGCGAACTCTATCCCGACAGTTTTGATATGATTCCCAAGAAGTGAGATAGCAAATTCGTTTAAAGGCTGATAGCAGCCAAACTAATATAGAATTACAGTAATGCGTATGATATTTATCTAATATTATACGCATTTTACATTTTAATCTAAAATATAGCAAAAAAATGTTAAACAAATACCTAAAATTTCAAATCGGTATTGACTGCTATAGATGTAAATGATATAATCAAAAATGATAAGGAGGGATAATATGAAGAAAAATATTATAAAAAGTTTGATGGCAGTTGTATTATTATCCATTATGATAAGCGTGTTTGTCGGTTGTTGTAATTGTCCAAAGGAGGATAATAATAAAAGCGTAGTTCCGCAGTATGATACTATTTTTTCAAATGCTATAAGGCAATGCGGTATTAACGAATTAAAGATTTTGGATTATGATACCAAAATAGAAATAATCACTTCTTTATCTGATTTAGAGAAATTTAATATCTTAGGCGAAGGATATGCAGAGGAGTATTTTGAGCATAACGTTATTTTGTTGATAAATTTTATGTATGCTTCATCTGATAATAATATCGAATATAAAAATTTGGCTATTCAGAATAATAAATTTTATCCCATCTTTGAGACAAATTCTCCTCTTCCAAATCAGCCTAGCACTGCTGATGTAGGTCATAGAATATTTGTTATTACAGCCCCCAAAAGAGTGATGAATTATGAATTTGGAGAGACGTTAGTAATCAACAGAAGAGACGTCACTCTCACTACAGGCAGTTGTTATCACAATAGTATAACAAGCGTATTTAAATAAACTATATTAAGTTAATATTTTCTAGGTAGACAAAAGACCTCCTGATTGGAGGTCTTTTGCTGTATAATGTTTGTGCTTATTTCATAAGATTATTCTTCAATTCTTCGCTGATATTCATTTTGTCGAGTTTTGATTTGTCATAAGTAAACCATTGTTCGTAGTAGTTATCACTTGAACCTTTGAGCCCCAAAATCATTGACGCGTTCCACACGTTGGAATTGATATACGTTCTGATAAGTCCGCAATCCCAAATCTCGATTGTCAAGTGCTTCTTTGCGTACACAAATTCTTTGATAGCGCCGTTGTCAAGCATATCTGCGACGGATAATTCTAAAGTGTTGTTTTGAGTATTGATATCACATTCGAGATAATATATGCCTGTTGATTCGTCATACTTCAAAAGACCTGCCGTAATGGGCTTGTCGTTGTCATAGTTGTCGGTAGTGAAGCCCTTATAATTTTCTCTTGAGTTTGTCATTTTCATATACTCGTCAAAAGTCATTTTCGTGGACTTTGGTCTTTTGTATATTACAGCATTCTGATTGGGGAATTTGACGATAGTATCTTCGTCGGTTTCGCCCTTGTTAGAGAAATAAAAATCTTTGTTGTTGGGTGAATATACTCTCTTTGTGAAGTTGAGAGCAGAAGCAAGCACGCCCAAAAGGCTGTCGTCAACTTTGCCTTGTGACCCATCACTTTTGACAGTATAGCCGTCTACGATAAGTCCGTATGAGTCAAAGTAATAAGTACCGTTGTCAAAGATACGTACTTCGCGAGTTTCCATTGCTCCGACAATACCTCCGCTAACAGTGGCTTTGCCATTGCCGAAAGCCGCTGCGGCAAAGAAGTCAGACCCAATTATGTTTTTGTTAGACAGTCGTAAGAGATATTCTATTGAATCGAGCACTGCTTGATCTTCTGTCATAGTGTCACTCAACGCGATTTTGCTCTTGTCCACAGGTTGGGCTTTTGCCTTTGCTTCTTGCGTTGGCGCCGAAGCCAATCCGTCAAAGTCAAGATTTGCCTCTGATGGGTTTGCTTTTTTGACACAGCCGGCAAATACGGCGAATGTAATCGTAACAATGACGAGTATAGCCGTAACAATTAACAATTTTGATTTTTTCATAACATCTCCCACGACACACTTTATTGCGTATGTCACTATCTAGATTATACATTATTGCCCAAGTCTATGTCAACACTAAAAAGTTTTTGTGAAATTTTGGTCTCAGCGCATATTTCCCTCTGTTAAATTTACTTTTTACAAAAGACTTTAAAATCGTCGATAAATATGGCAAAACTACTCATTGCAGACAAATTTATACTTCTTATGCCTATAATTACACTACTCAAAAAGTTGTACAAATTTATTATTTATGTTAAAATAATGGCAAAGACATAATTTTGGAGAGAAAACTCACTTGGAAATTATTTGGAAAATAGTCGCAGTATTGGCGGCATATTTTGTCGGCGCTATAAATATGGCGACTATAATAGGGGCAGTAAAGGGCAAAAATATCAAAAATTTAGGCAGTGGCAATCCCGGTACGATGAACGTAATGAGAAGTATAGGCAAAGGTTGGGGAGCGTTGACTTTTGCATTTGACTGCGCAAAGGGAGTTGCATTTGCCCTTATAGGAAAATTTGCTATAGACGGTGGGTCTACAGACTGGATGTTTATCCTTGGCGCCGTAGCCGTATTGGGACATATATTGCCGGTATATACAAAATTCAAGGGCGGAAAGGGCGTAGCCACGACGTTGGGAATGTTTTTGGTAGCAACTCCCATAGTCGGACCTTGCGTATTGCTTGGACTGGTGATATATTTGTTGTTCTGCAAGATAGGATTTATCGGATCTTACCTTGCCGTCACCGCGTTGACAATAGCCAATTGTATTAAATACAAAAACAGTATTATAGCAATCGTATGCTGTCTTATAATCTGGTTGCTTGTCATAATAAGACACAAAGACAACGTCAAGAGATTTTTAAAAGGCAAAGAAAACACACTTTCTATCGTCGGTAAAAACGAGGTCAGGCAAGTCAATGAAGACAGCGATACCAAAGATACGTCTCAAGACGTCGAGCAGGATGCTCTTGAGGACAACTGTCAAAGCGATATACATAATACGCAGACAGATGAGACAAAAGATAATCAGAACTAACAGAGGTGGATATGAAACTTGGAGTAGTAGGACTTCCCAATGTGGGAAAAAGCACGTTATTTAATGCAATTACGCAAGCGGGCGCAGAGAGCGCAAATTATCCTTTTTGCACCATTGAGCCCAACGTGGGCGTAGTCGCAGTTCCCGACGAGAGGCTTGACCTTTTGGCGAAACTTTACAACAGCAAAAAGGTTACGCCTACGGCGCTCGAATTCGTCGACATAGCGGGACTTGTCAAGGGTGCGTCAAAGGGCGAAGGGCTTGGCAACAAATTTCTTTCGCACATCAGAGAAGTTGACGCAATAGTGCACGTAGTCAGATGTTTTGACGACGCAAATATCACGCACGTTGACGGCAGTGTCGATCCTTTGAGAGATATAGAGACCATAGAATTTGAATTGATTTTTGCAGATATGGAGAGCGTGCAAAAACGCGCCAATAAGGCAAGAACTTCGGCAAAAGGCGGAGATAAAAAATATCTTGTCGAAGCCGACCTTATGGACAGGATATACTCCGAGTTGGAAAAGGGAAAGCCGGCAAGACTGATAGATATGACTGACGACGAGAAGGAAATTGCAAGGGATTTGTTTTTGCTTACGTCAAAGCCTGTCATATATGCGGCTAACGTAGGCGAGGACGACGTTGCAAACGGCGGAAACCAATACGTCGACAGAGTGAAGAATTTTGCTCAGACACAGGGCGCAAAGACCGTTATGATATGCGCAAAACTTGAAGAAGAACTCGCCGGTCTTGACGATGACGACAAACAACTTTTTAGAGAAGAATACGGCATCAAGCAAAGCGGACTTGACCAACTTGTATCGGCTTGCTACGACTTACTCGGACTTATCAGTTATCTTACGGCGGGAGAGAAAGAGACCAGAGCCTGGACTATCACGAGAGGTACTAAGGCGCCTCAGGCGGCAGGTAAGATTCACAGCGACTTTGAGAGAGGATTTATCAGGGCGGAGATCGTCGACTGGAAAGTGCTTTTGGAGTGCGGGTCTTACGTGGCGGCAAAAGAAAAAGGCAAGGTAAGAAGCGAAGGTAAAGATTACGTAATAAAGGACGGAGACGTGGTGTTGTTCCGTTTCAACGTATAACGGTTTTGAGGATATTATGGATTACAGACAACTTATTATTGACAGCATAAATATCGACGGAATAGACAAGCAAGATTTGCTTGCGCTTGTAACGGCGCCTAAAGACAGCGCTATGGGTGATTTGTGTATACCTTGTTTTAAACTTGCTAAGGAAATGAAAAAATCGCCTATCGTCATTGCAGAAGAGATTGCAAAGTCAGTCGATAAGGGAGATATGGTAGAGCAAGTGACGGCAGTTGCGGGATTTGTCAACTTTAAATTTGACAACGTAAAGTTTGCCAAGCAAGTTCTTGCCGACGTATTGGCAAAGGGCGACGATTACGGAAAAAGTGACGAAGGCAACGGCAAGACGGTTTGTATAGACTATTCTTCCGTCAATATTGCCAAGCCGTTTCATATGGGGCATTTGCTCAATACTGCGCTCGGCGGAGCAATATATCGCATATATTCCGCGCTTGGTTACAATGTGGTGGGTATCAATCACTTGGGAGATTGGGGTACGCAGTTTGGCAAACTCATAGTGGCTTACAAACTATGGGGAAACAAAAAGGAGATTGACGAGCGAGGCGTAAGAGCGCTTGTAGAGATATACGTCAAATTCCATAAAAAAGAGGAAAAAGATCCGTCTTTGGGAGACGAGGCAAGAGCCTGGTTCAAGGCTATTGAAAGCGGCAACGCAGAAGCGCTTGAGTTGTTTGAATATTTCAAGGAGATCACTCTCAAAGAAGTCAACAGAATTTATGAGAGACTCCATATCAAATTCGATAGTTATGCAGGCGAATCATTTTATAATGACAAGATGCAACCTGTGCTGGACGAATTGACGGAAAAGGGCTTGCTTCAAGAAAGCGAGGGCGCAAAGGTAGTCAAGTTCCAAGACGATATGCCGCCTTGTCTGCTCCAACGCTCCGACGGCGCGACGCTTTATGCCACGAGAGATATGGCTGCGGCTTTTTACAGAAAGAATACCTACGATTTTGACAAGTGTCTTTACGTAGTTGCGTATCAGCAAAATCTTCACTTCCAGCAGATATTCAGAGTGCTTGAGATGATGGGGTGCGAGTGGTCAAAGGATATGGTGCACGTAGCGCACGGTATGGTGTCTTTGGAAAACGGCGCAATGTCGACAAGAGGGGGCAACGTGGTATTTCTCGAAGACGTACTCAACAGCGTTGTTGCAAAGGCAAAGCAAGTCATTGAGGAAAAGAATCCCGACCTTGAAGACAAAGACAAGATTGCCGAGCAGATTGGCGTGGGCGCAACGCTTTTCGGCGTGCTTTACAACAGCAGAATAAAGGATATGGTATTCTCTTCTGACAAGGTTCTCAATTTTGAAGGCGAGACTGGACCTTATGTGCAGTATACCTATGCAAGGTGTAACAGCCTTTTTGATAAGTGCGGAGATATAGGGCAGGAGATAGATTACGCAGGATTGGACAATTCTTCAAGCAAAGCCATAGTTGCGCTTCTTGACAAATATCCGCAAATACTTCAGGAGAGCGCAAAGAAATACGAGCCAAGCGTAGTCACGCGATATGCTATTGATTTGGCGCAAGCCTTTAACAAATTCTATTTTGAATGTAAGATAAATACCGAAAGAGACGGCATAAAGAATTCAAGGCTTTTGCTGACGAAAGCGGTAAGGCAAGTTTTGGGCAACGCTCTGGCGTTATTGGGTATAGAAACGCCGCAAAAGATGTAAATAAATAATATTGGGCTTAAAGCGAGGCGTCGCAATTTTACACGGCAACAATGCTTTTCATATATCTTCAAACTCACTTGACGTACATATAGTACGCCTGCATTCGTTTTTATCATCTGAAAAACATTCTTGCTCGTGAAAATCTTCCGCCGCTCACTTTTCGCCCAACTTGATGGAAAACTAATTCTATTGCTAATGCAAACATAGATAAACAAATGGTTTTTATTACCTAATATTCTATATAAGATTCTGTGGAAAAATCTTTAAATTTTCGTCATTATTCTGTTGACAATAATATTTTAAATGATATAATGTTTGTTAGAAGTCTAACAATTGGTGGCAGATGGAAAAGACGATAAGTTTTGAATTGCGTTTTATCAACAATCAAATCAAGAGAAGAATCAACTCTATTCCCATATTGCAAAACAATGACATAAAGGGAATATACGGTCACATCATAGGTTTTTTGAGTGAAAATTCTCATAGAGACGTTTATCAAAAAGACATAGAAGAACACTTGTCTATCAGGCGCTCCAGCGTGACGAATTTGCTCAATCAGATGGAAAAGGCGGGATTTATTGAGAGACATTCAGTTGACGGAGACGGCAGGCTGAAAAGAGTGACGTTGACGCAGAAATCTTTGGATATACACGACAGTATAGATTGCGAACTTAGCAAAATAGAAATCAAGTTGCGAGAGGGAATGAGCGAAGAAGAACTTGACACGCTTTTCCGGTTGTTTGACAAGATAAAGTATAACGTAGATAAAGACTATATAAAATGATAATAAAAAGATAAGGAGACTAAGGTGAACACGATAAAGAAATTGATGAAAAGTATCAAGCAATTCAAAGGCGTATCAATACTGTCACCGGTGTGTGTGACTGTAGAAGTGGCGTTGGAATGTATTATTCCGCTCTATATGATTGAAATGCTTGCAAAGATTCAAGAAGATAATTCTATAAAAAATATCTTGCTTTATGGCGGGATATTATTGGCGCTTGCCGCATTTTCTCTGGTGTTTGGCGTGCTTGCCGGCAAGTTTGCCGCAACGGCGTCGACGGGTTTTGCTAAAAACTTGAGACAGGATATGTATTACCGTATTCAAGGATTTGCATTTTCCAATATAGACAAGTTTTCAGCGCCTAGTCTGGTGACGAGAATGACGACAGACGTATCCAACGTACAACTTGCTTATATGATGATTGTAAGAGTTGCGGTTAGATCACCGATAATGTTGGTTTTCTCGTTGATTATGGCGTTTGTCATCAACGTAAAGATTGCCTTCATATTCTTAGCGCTTGTGCCTATACTTGGCGTAGGACTATTTATACTGTTTAGACTTGTAGACCCGATATTTACTAGGGTATTTAAGAAGTACGATGCTATGAATGAGTCGATACAAGAAGATATTAAGGGTATCAGAGTAGTTAAGTCTTACGTGAGAGACGAGTATGAAAACAAGAAATTCCAGAAGACGTCCAATGACGTGCGTTATGACTTCCTCAAAGGAGAGAAGATAATAGCAATTGCCAATCCGTTGATGCAATTCTGTATGTGGTTTTCGATATTGATGATATGTTTTTTGGTGCCTATGTTTGGCGTCAAGGAAGGTATAGACAAGTCTTCTGAAATGTCTTCGCTTATCGTCTACGCATCGCAGATACTTTCGTCACTTATGATGCTCAATATGGTAATGATAATGATTTCAATGGCAAATACTTCTGCAAAGCGTATAGTAGAAGTATTGAGCGAAGAGAGCGATTTGCACAATCCCGAAAATCCAGTGTATGAAGTCAAAAACGGTGACGTGCGGTTTGAAGACGTTGATTTCAAATACGACGTCAAGGCTGACAGGCGCGCGCTTAAAGGCGTCAATCTCGATATTAAGTCGGGTGAAACCGTGGGTATACTCGGCGGAACCGGCAGCAGTAAGACTTCGCTTGTCAATCTTATTCCAAGACTTTACGACGCGACAAGCGGTCACGTATACGTCGGCGGTCTAAACGTAAAAGATTATGACCTTGACACTTTGCGTAACCAAGTTGCGGTGGTATTGCAGAAAAACGTGCTTTTCTCAGGTACTATAAAGGAAAACTTGAGATGGGGTAATCCCGACGCAAGCGACGAAGAACTCGAGAGAGTTTGTAAGTTGGCGCAGGCGCACGATTTTATTATGGGCTTTCCTGATAAATACGATACGTACATCGAGCAAGGCGGAACCAACGTGTCCGGCGGACAAAAGCAAAGGCTTTGTATTGCAAGAGCGTTGCTCAAAAAGCCTAAGATACTTATTCTTGACGACTCGACCAGCGCCGTTGATACAAAGACTGATGCGCTCATTCGCAAGGCGTTTGCGGAAGAGATTCCAAATACGACCAAGTTTATCATAGCGCAAAGAGTTGCGTCGGTGCAGGACGCTGATAAGATAATCATAATGGATGGCGGAAGCGTAGCAGATCTCGGCACGCACGAAGAGTTGCTTGCTCGCAACCCAATATATCAAGAGGTGTACTACTCTCAAAACAAGACTAATAACGACGAGGAGGTAAAGGTCAATGGCTCAAAGAATAACTAAAAGCAGCAAGGGTGTGATGTCCATACTTAGCAGGCTTATCAAGTATATGTTTAAATACTATAGATTGCCTTTGATCATCGTACTTATTTGCATTACGCTCAACTCTATGGCGGCAATCAGTTCGTCGATATTTATTGAAAGAATTGTCAATGACGTTATTACCCCCGGAATTGCAAACGGTTGGGACAGCGTAAAAGACAAGTTGCTCACAATTGTAGGTATAATGATAGGCATATATATCGTAGGACTTATAGCCTCGTTTGTATACAACAGAATTATGGCGCACGTTACGCAGGGATTTTTGTATCACGTCCGCAACGATATGTTCAATAAGATGCAATCGCTTCCCATCAAGTTCTTTGATACTCATACGCACGGAGATATTATGAGTATTTACACCAACGATACTGATGCTATTCGCCAACTTATATCTCAGAGTATTCCGCAGGCTTACGCGGCTTTCGTCGCAGTCATTACGTTGCTTGTAACAATGCTGGTATCGAGTATATGGCTTACTTTGGTAGTGCTTTCGGGCGTAGGCGTAATGGTAATGGTCATAAGACTCATAGGCGGAAAGAGCGCAAAATACTTTATGCTTCAGCAGAGCGCGATAGGCAAGACGGAAGGCTTCATAGAAGAGATGATGCACGGACAAAAGGTAGTCAAGGTGTTCTGTCACGAAGAGCAGTCCAAGTCAGACTTTGACGCCATCAACAATTCGCTTTTCAAAGCCAGCGAAAAAGCCAACAAATACGCCAATATCTTAATGCCTACTCTTGGCAACATCGGTCACGTACTCTACGTCGTCGTTGCAATCGTTGGCGGAGTTCTCGTGCTTGCAGGCGCGCGTAATCTCACTTTGACAGGGCTGGCGGTCGGCGGTATAGAGATGGGCGCAATAGTAGCGTTTTTGAATATGAGCAGACAGTTTACGTTCAATATATCTCAAGTATCTACCCAACTTAACGCTGTCGTAATGGCTACGGCCGGCGCGGACAGAATATTCAAGTTGCTTGATCAAACTTCCGAGTTGGACGAAGGTTACGTTACACTCGTCAATGCCAAAGAAGAGGACGGCAAACTTGTTGAGTGTCAAGAGCGTACAGGTATATGGGCTTGGAAACATCCTCATAAGGCAGAGGGCACAGTCACTTTTGAAAGACTTACAGGAGATATAGAACTAAACGAAGTTGACTTTGGTTACGTGCCTGACAAACTCGTACTGCACGACGTGACGATACACGCCAAGCCGGGACAAAAGTTTGCATTCGTAGGCGCTACCGGCGCGGGAAAGACGACGATAACCAATCTTATCAACAGATTTTACGATATCGCAGACGGAAAGATACGTTATGACGGTATCAATATCAATAAGATTAAGAAAGGCGACTTGCGCAGGTCTTTGGGCATAGTATTGCAAGATACAAATCTATTTACCGGTACAATAATGGATAATATCCGTTACGGAAGGCTAGACGCATCAGACGAAGAATGTATCGCGGCGGCAAAACTTGCCAATGCTCACGATTTTATCACGCGTCTTCCCAATGGATACGAGACAATGCTCACGGGTGACGGCTCAAATCTTTCGCAGGGACAGAAGCAGTTGCTGTCAATAGCAAGAGCCGCCGTTGCGGACGCTCCGGTAATGATTTTGGACGAAGCAACGTCGTCAATTGACACTCGTACGGAAGCGCTTGTTCAACAAGGTATGGACAGACTTATGGAAGGCAGGACAGTCTTTGTCATTGCGCATAGACTTTCGACAGTGCAAAATTCCGATATGATAATCGTGTTGGATCACGGTAGAATTATTGAGAGCGGTAATCACGAAGAACTTATTGCTCAAGGCGGACAGTATTATCAATTGTATACCGGAGCATTTGAACTAGAATAAGCGAATGCTAAGAGACGTCACCAGCGTAGTCGAGAGGTCTCTATCCGTTAAAATAAGTGCGAAAACGAGCAGGTAATTTACCTGCTCGCTTTTTACGTTCATTTTTGATGCTATTGCACTACTTTCCCATCAAGGGGACAGAAGAGTTCATTTAAATGGCTTGTAAGCATTATCTATTTTCTTTGGAAAGGTCTTCTTTGCTTACTTGCAAGTTTTCCATATTACCGGCATTTTGCATTTTTGCTCTTTGCTTATATACTACTTCTGTCATAAAGGCTTTTGAAGAGAAGAGAATTACGCCCAGCGCAAGTACGATTGCAATATCTACGAATACGAAAGAATTGTATGCAAGGCTATATACGTATACGTTTTGTCCGGCGTCGGCGGCGTATGCGCCGAAAGCAAACGCTCCGGAAAGGAAGTGGGACAAAAATCTCAAAGCGCTGGCAAGTATTCCGCCCAGCAAAAGAGCGACTTGCGGGCATTTCTTAAATACTCCAAACTTAGCAAATGCTCCTCCTAGACCTATTGCAGAAAAGGCTATAGGATAATCTAGTAAGAATTGAATGGGGTGAATTATATACGGATCTTGTATTGCTTGCAACACGCCGTAAATTAAGCCTATCAGTAAGCCTTTCTTCACTCCAAATATATACGAAAAAATCATAAGCGGAAGAAGTGAAGCAAGCGTAACGCTACCGCCTTGGGGCAACTTAAATAGGCGCACGTATGATAGGGCAAAACTCATTGCGATACAAATTGCGCCAAATGCGACTGATCGCGAGTCAAACTTGAAGTTGTCGTTTTTGCCGAGTATAAAAGTTAAGCCCACTATTGCAGCGACCAGTAAGATTGCGCTGATATACATTGGCGCGTCCTTAAAGTAAGGGGAGTAATAGCCGTCGTTTTTGATATTGTCGGCATAATACTTGCCTATAAGAGCCATACATATTATTGCTGCGGCAATGCAAAGCGCTATTGCGATATAGATAAGTATTCCAATAGCCTTTGGCGCGCGCTTTCGCAAATAAAGCAAAAACATAAATGCAAAAAGCGCAATGAATAAAGCGAAGATAGGCCAGAAGAGAAGGTCAGGCAATTCGTCGCCGTCTGATGTCTTGACAGCCATCAGCAAGAGTAGGTTGTTCATAGTTTGTCTCCTTTTTCGCCGACGAATGAAAATAAAAAGCGTCCAATTGTTAAATTGGGCGCCAATATACTTTCTGCGTTTCACGCGCTTTCGTTCAAGTATTACCTTGTCCGATTCAAGTGGTATAATCTCAGCCTGTTACAGCACCCACGGCGAATATATTT
>JAIDUV010000091.1 GCA_029060025.1 Clostridia bacterium
TACTATTGGGAACTTGGCAAGCGAACTCCCAACGCTCAAGCCGTCGTTACGCTTGCAAAATACTTTGGCGTAACCACTGATTATCTATTAGGCGAAAGTGACTGAAAAAAGAAAGTCGTCGTACTTGCCGTACGACGACTTGAATTAAGTGCTGTATTGGCGGAGAAGACGCATTTTAGTTTTGCGTATCCCCACTTCTCGCCCAACTGTCTTACTCTGCTACGTATGGGAGCAATGCCATTTCTCTTGCTCTCTTGACAGCCTCGGTAACAACTCTTTGGTGCTTTGCACACGTTCCGCTCATTCTTCTGGGAACAATCTTGCCCTTCTCCGTGATGAACTTGCGCAATTTTGCAACGTCTTTATAATCCAATTCGTCCACACCGTCTGCGCAGAAGATACAAATCTTTTTGCGGGACATTTGTTTTTTAGCGGGACGCTTAACTACCTTTTCTTCGCTCATTGTCTTAAATCTCCTTAATTAGAATGGTAAATCGTCTTCGTCTACGGGAGTCAAACCGCTATTGTTAGGCTTTGAGTTTGAGCCGTAGCCATTATTCTCACTGCTTTGAGTGTTGTCGCCGTCAGTTCTGCCGGCTCCGGACGGAAGAAATTCAACTTCGTCGGCAACTATATCGTACGCTGTGCGCTTTGAGCCGTCTTGCGCGTCGTATTGGCGCGTCTGAATAGCGCCTACTACGCAGACTTTTCTGCCCTTTTGCAATATCTTTGCGCAATTTTCTGCCAAACCTCTCCAGCATACTACGTTGAAAAAGTCCGTAGTCTCGTTTTCTCTGCTGAATCTGCGGTTGACTGCTATTGAAAATCTGCAATAAGATACTCCGCTTTGCGTTGCACCCGACTCGGGATCCCTCGTCAAGTTGCCTATCAATATAACTCTGTTCATAATCTTCTCCTTACTTTTTGATAATCATTGATCTTACGACTTCGTCTGTAATACGGTTCATTCTCTTGAGTTCTTCAGGAACGTTAGCGGGAGCCGTAAAGTTTACCAAAACGTAATAGCCTTCTGTGGTGTAGTCGATAGGGTAAGCGTATTTCTTGGTACCCCACTTGTCGGTGTTTTCGATTTCTCCGCCGTTTGACGTGATAACCGAAGCCATTTTGTCAACTACTTCCTGTTTTGCCTCGTCGGTAATATCATTCTTGATGATATACAACATTTCGTACTTGTTCATTTTTATACCTCCTTTTGGTCTGATGGCTCGGACTTTTTGTCCGAACAAGGGTGCGTATTTTTCGACTTTCGTCAAAAGATACGTTAAAATAATATCACAACAAATAAAAGTTGTAAAGAAATTTAACTAAATTTAATATAATTTTTTACTGCATATTACGCGCAAGCAAGTCTATTGAAAAGTCAAGTCTTCTCATACTCTCTTCTTTGCCGAGAAGTTCTGCCATCTCCGTTGCTCCGCCGGGCGTGCTTGCCACGCCTGTAAGCGCCAAACGCAATGGCAAAAATATCTGACCGCTCTTGCAGCCGAGTTTTTCCGCAAGCGCCATACCTCTTTGCTTGAGCGCTTCGTCAGTCCAATCCTCAAAATCCTTGAGATCTTCTTTAATTGCGTTCAAATTGTTAAGCGCAATTTCTTTGGTTATCTTCATTTTTTTATGCTCAAACATTGCCGTGTCGTACTCGCCGAACTCTTCAAGAAAATCTACCTTTTCGGCAATTTCGCCAAGCACTTCCACTCTCGGTATCAAAAGTTTTGCAAGGGCAAAATAGTCGTACTTTCCTGCGATTTTACTGCTCTCAAAATACGGTTTTGCCACCTCGACAAATTCCTCTGGGGTCATTTGCTTGATATATTCGCCGTTGAGCCAACGCATCTTTGCTTCGTCGAAAATGCTGGGTGACTTGGATATGCCGTCCACGTCGAATTGCTCGACAAGTTGCTCCATACTCAACTTTTCCTCGTTGCCCTTGGGTGACCAACCGAGAAGCGCAATATAGTTGACTATTGCCTTTGGCAAATATCCCTTTGCAAGGAAGTCCTCAAAATTGGCGTCTCCGTATCTCTTGGAGAGTTTTCGTTGAGCGTCTTTCATAATGGGAGAAAGGTGCATATAATGCGGTCTTTCCCACCCGAAAGCGTCGTACATAAGATTATATTTTGGCGTAGAAGAAAGATACTCGACGCCTCTTATTACGTAATTGATTGCCATAAGATGGTCGTCTACGACGTTGGCAAAATTATAAGTAGGCATACCGTCCGACTTAATAAGCACGCCGTCTTCCATATCCTCGTTGGGTACGCTGATATGTCCGAATACCATATCGTCGTACTCGCTGACGCCCTCCGTCGGGATATTCTGTCTGATAACGTACGGCTCGCCGGCAGCAAGTCTCTTGTCGACCTCTTCTTTTGACAATGATAGACAATGCTTGTCGTATTTGGCTATTCCCTTATCGTCCTTGAGAGAGTCAAGCCTCTCTTTATCGCAAAAACAATAATACGCTCCGCCCTTGTCGACAAGTTCTTTGGCGTAATCAAGATAGAGCGACTTGCGCTCGCTTTGGATATAAGGTCCGTACCCGCCGTCCTTGTCCGGACCTTCGTCGTGCTGTATACCTGCTTTCTTAAGCGTGCTGTATATCACGTCGACTGCGCCTTCGACGTATCTCTCTTGGTCGGTATCTTCAATTCTCAACACAAACTCGCCGTTGTTTTTCTTGGCGAAAAGATACGCGTAAAGACACGTCCTTAAATTTCCTATATGCATAAATCCCGTAGGAGATGGGGCAAATCTCGTTCTTACCTTGCTCATAACAACTTCCTTTTTACGTTTTTGTAATATTTTCGCTTAATAATATAACACATTCTCAACAATTTGTGTATAATAATTATGCAATAAATCAAAAAAGTTTGGTTTCCGACAGTTTTGTCAAACCAAGTCGGACTCAGGAGAATAAAATGAACGAATATTTTGAGGAAATGCTACAAAAGACAATGCAACTGATTGCCATTGACAGCGTGCAGTCAACTCCTTGCGCGCAATCCCCATTCGGCGAAGGCGTGGCGAAATGTCTCGACCTAGTATGCGAGACTGCCGGGGCTATGGGTATGACGACGCATAACGAAGGCGGATATTACTGCACTTGCGACGTGGGCAAAGGCGAAACTTTCGGCATACTCGGACATATCGACGTCGTGCCGTATGACGACGACTGGTCGGCAAATCCTCTCGGCGAAATAAAAGGCGATACCATATACGGCAGAGGTATACTCGACGACAAGGGACCTATGATATGCTGTCTTTACGCCGTCCGTCAACTTCTTGAGGAGGGATATAAGCCAAAATGCAAGATACGCTTTATATTCGGCGGAAACGAAGAGAGCGGCTGGAAGTGTATAGACAAATACAACGAAGTCGACGTAATGCCCGAGAAAGGCTTTTCTCCCGACGGAGACTTCCCTGTCATCAACTGCGAAAAAGGCTTGGTGGGCTATGACGTATATCTCGACGTACCCAAAGGTATGATTGACATAGACGGCGGCAGTCGAGGTAATATCGTAATGTCAAAGTGCAATTGCGTAATCGACGGCGAACTGGGCGGCAACAACGACGAAAAACGGCAAGTAAAGATAAAAGACGGCAAGACGTATATCACCTCTTACGGCAAACCCGCGCACGCTTCAACTCCTTGGGAGGGCGACAACGCGCTGTGGAGACTGCTTGACTTTTTGAGCGAACAACTCGGCGGCGAATATACTTTCCTCAAAGAAAAACTGTGTCACAACGACGGCAGCGGCGCCGACGTCAAACTTGCAGACGAAAAGAGCGGAAAACTCACTTTCAACGTCGGCGTGGCGAAGATGGAAAAAACTGACGACGGAAAAGATAAGTTGCACCTCATTATAGATATACGCCACCCCGTGACTTACACCAAAGAAGATATATTGCAAAGGTTGCAAAAGAGTCTTAACACAAAGGACGTGAGCGTACGCAACTATCACGACCCGCTCTATATCGACAAAGATAACAACCTCGTGCAAAGTCTTCTCAAATCATACAACAAGATCACAGGCGAAAACGCTTCGCCTATCACAATAGGCGGCGGCACGTACGCAAGAGCGCTTAAGTGCGGAGTTGCTTTCGGACCTATGTTCCCGGGTATGGAAAGCACGATACACCAAAAAGACGAAAGATTGAGCATAAGTGATTTCAAAAAAATGTACGACGTGTATTACACGGCAATCAAGGACTTGCTCTTTAATTAGGAGACTTTGCTTAATTTCTCACGGCAGAATTGCTTTCGATTTACGCGCTAAGTTCGTCTAGACAACACGCTCGTAACTCTGCTACGAGCGTAACGCCTATCCTCCTTATCACAAAAATCGCTAACGCAATTTTGCTCGCGTCAATTAATAAAGTCTCCTATGAAGAAGAAACATATATGAGGAAAAAACTATGAAAATACAACTTGATAAAAATATAGAAACCGCTTTGGCAAAACAATATTCACAAAGAGACGAACTTTTGAGCAAATTCGCCGCAAAAGACGCTATGGCTGTCCGCAAAGACGAATATACTCCCAAGATATTCAGAAGGCAGTACATCCGCGATTGCGAAGTCGTGCTCAACTTGCCTTTGTTCAACAGATACGCAGGCAAAACTCAAGTCTTCTCATTGCTAGACAACGACGATATTTCCACTCGTGCGTACCACGTCCAACTCGTATCGAGAGTTGCGCGCACGATAGGCTCTGCCCTGTCACTCAACTGCGACTTGATTGAAGCAATAGCATTGGCGCACGACCTAGGGCATTGCCCATTCGGACACCGCGGCGAAAAACTGCTTGACAACGTGGCAAAGAGATACGGATATAGGTTCTTTCACCACGTGCAGGGCGCAAGATACTTGTTGAGTATCGTCAAAAGTGACCTGTCTTTGCAAGTAATAGACGGCGTGCTGTGCCACAACGGCGAAGAAATCTTGCCCTGCTATGCGCCCAACGAAAAGTCTTGCAAAGACTTCGACGATTTGCAAAACAAGTTAAACTTGGCTTACCAAGGCAAACTCAACGACGCGGGACTTATGGCAAGCACTCTCGAAGGCTGTCTCGTGCGTATATGCGACGTAATCGCATACGTCGGCAAGGACAGACAGGACGCGGAAAAGTTGAGATACGTGCGATTTGACGACTTCTCCGACACAATCCTGGGTAAATTCAATCACGAGATAATATCCTCTCTTTGCGCGGACATTATCAACAATTCTTTGGATAAAAACTATATAAAGATGAGTGACGAAGCCTTTGACGCTCTTATGAAAATAAAGGACGAAAATTACGCTTTGATTTACAAGAGTGACCACTCTAGCGTGGACGGCTACAGTGACGGCGATTTGCAAAAAATCGTGGACGACGTCTTCGAGTTGATAATGACAGACTTAAAGGGCGAAAGAAAAATCGTAGACAAGTACTACCGTCCCTACATATACCCCAACAGCCAAAAAGTCGACGAATACTTCCAAGAAAATCTAGAATTTCCTCACAGAGTGGCAATTGATATGATTGCAGGTATGAGTGATAAATACCTGCTTGAGTTCCATAAAAAACATTGCAAATAATACCGCTTGTCAATCATTGTAATGCGTATAATCTATATATTTTCTGTCCAACGCCTTGCTATGTTCTTTATACAGAGGATCTAACGTCGATAGCAAGCCGTAAAAGTCATTATCGTGATGAATGTAATAGAAGTGGCACAATTCGTGCAATATGACTGAATCAATGAGTTCAATAGGCGCATAAATCAATCTAAAGTTGAGCGTAACGACGCCCTTGCTCACGGCGCAAGTGCCCCAAGTGGACACGCCCTTTTTTATTTTGAGTTGATAATTTCCTGAAAATAAATCTTTATGCAAAAATTTCAAATAAGAAAACCTGTCGGCAAAAATCTTGTTTGCCTGCGACTTATACCACTTATCCAGCAAAGACCTCTTGTCCTCAAAATCCCACAGATCGCGCACCGTCATAAAGATATAATCTCCCGCCACTCGCATTTGGCTCTTTTCTCCTTCTTTTACCATAAGCGTATACGCGTTGCCGAGATACAAAAACTTTTCGCCAGTCATATACTCATACTTTTCAAGTGACGTTGCGTTTTGCAAAATACTACGTTGCGACTGCTTTATCCAGTCTAAATTTTTTTCAATAAACTTTTCTACGTCGGCTATCGGAGTATGAAAAGGACAAGACACCGTCACTTCACACTTTGAAGTGATTCTCATTCGCATATTGCGCATATTTTTGCGCGTTAAAATATATTGAATAATCTCCTGCCCTATTTGCGCAGTTCGTCTTTCGCTCATATTTTAATTCTAGCACTTTTAAATTGCGTTTGCAATAAACTTAGTATTTTAATCCATTTTGTCCATAATATTTATAATAAAATATAATTTTTTGATATTGCTAACGCATATAAAAATATGATACAATATGAATAGTATAAAAATATGCTCGGCGGCAACAAGACGCAAACTAATAGCGTAATCACCGAGAAGGAGTACTAATGGGATACGATAAAAAAGTAATCGTAAAGAAAGCCTTATCTAAATCAGGTCATATCTTCAATATATGGGACCTGAAATGCTCGATTAACAAAAAAGTAGGCGAACTCAAAGCAGAGGTAATCAAAAGCAAAGAGCCAATAAAATGGGACGATCTCGATAAAAGCGCTTTTAAGCCTATCAAGCAATGGCAGGCTTGGGGCAAGCGTAAAGAATACGCAGACAGTTTTGATTGCGCTTGGTTTCACTTTACTGGACAAGTACCCCCAAAAGCAAAGGGCAAAAGCGTAATATGCAGAATAAAGTTGCAAGGCGAAGGCTTGGTATTTAATCCCAACGGCATAGTCTTGCAAGGTATCACCCAAGTGCTCAGCAAAGGCGACGTCTTTCACTCCCTCATTGCAAAACAGCGCATTGACATCACCGATAAATCTACCGGTGACGAAAAAATAGACTTATACGTCGACGCAGGTTTCAACGGCAAATTCAGAATACGCAAATGTACGGCGCACTTAAGACGCTGCGATATTTGCATACACGACGAAGAGATAAATCAATATTACTACGACTATATAGACCTCTTCTTCATTATGACCGTACTCGACAAAGACAGTCAAAGATTTAAAGAAATAGACAAGGCTCTTAAGCAGAGTTATAAGATATACAAAAAGCAAGGAGCAGGCGCGGCAAGAGATTTTCTCAAGCCCACGATAGAAAAAAAGCCCGAGTATCAAGCAACGACTTATTACTGCATCGGTCACGCGCATATCGACCTCGGTTGGCTGTGGCCGATACGCGAAACAAAGAGAAAAGTCGCGCGCACTTTTGCAAATCAAATTCGCAACCTTGCGATATACGACGGCTTCTATTTTGCCGAGTCTCAACCGCAAATGTTTGAGTGGCTGCACGAAGAATACCCTGAACTATTTGAGAGAGTAAAAAAATATGTGCTTGAAGGAAGAATAGAACTTCAAGGCGGTATGTGGGTAGAAAGTGACACCAATCTCACAGGCGGCGAGTCTTGGATAAGACAGTGCCTTTACGGTCAGAAGTATTGGAAAGATAACTTTGATTTCAAGTCTAGAATGTGTTGGCTTCCAGACGTATTCGGGTTCTCCGCCACTCTTCCGCAAGTGCTCAAAAAGAGCGGAATGGATTATTTTATGACAATCAAGTTGACGTCCAACGATTTCAACAGATTCCCCTACCGCTCCTTTAACTGGGTGGGACTTGACGGCACAAAATTGCTTGCGCATATGGAGCCGCTGGGTGATTACAACGCGGGCAACTCCCCTCTTGCAATCATAAGGTCGGAAGACAGATATTCCGAAAAAGATATATGCGACAAGGCGCTGTTGATATACGGTGACGGTGACGGCGGCGGCGGTCCGGGCGAAGGACACCTTGAGTATATGATGCGTCACCAAAAGAATATCGACGGATTGGCGCCTTGCAAAACTTCTCCCGCCGTCAATTTCTTTGACGATATAAAAGATATGGCGGATAAGTTACCTACGCACGAAGGCGAACTGTATTACGAAAGACATCAGGGCTGCTATACTTCCCAAGCCAACGCAAAGAAATGGAACAGACGTATCGAAGAAAAACTGCACAAACTCGAATGGCTTGGCGCAGTGGCTTTCTTGCAGGGTATAAATTACGACAGACAAAAAGTCGAGACGATTTGGAAAGAAGTATTGCTGTATCAATTCCACGACATACTCCCCGGCTCGTCCATTAAGAGAATCTACGACGAGGCGTATGCAAGATACAAGATTATGTACGACGAACTATCGGGGATAGAAAAGACGATTTTGGAGGCTATGGCTACGGAAAAATCTACGAGCGCTGTCAATCCCGTAGACTTTGACAGAAGCGAATACGTCAAGGTCGGTGACGAGTGGTATCAGGCTGACCTCAAAGCCCATTCAGTCGGCAAACTTGCGCCTGCAATCATTGACGAAAGCCAATTTAAATATAGCGAAAACACGATAGAAAACGCAAAACTCAAAGTCACCTTTGGCTCAAACGGCGAGATTGTTTCGCTCATTGACAAAGTCGAGAATAAAGAACTTGTCAAAGAGTATTTCAACAAACTCGTGGTATACTCCGACCCATTTAAATATTATAATGCGTGGGATATATCTTGGGGTAAAGACAAAGACACCAATTATATGATGATGAAAAAATGGGAGTTCAAGTTGACGTCTTGCAACACCTATATCGACGGCGCGTATCTCGTGAGAGAAAACTCATTTAATTATCACGACTCCTCTATCGTGCAAAAAGTAACGCTGAGAGTAGACGGCGATACGGTCAACTTTGACACTGCAGTGGATTGGCACGAAGAACTCAAAATGCTCCGCGCAGACTTCGTACCGACGGTATTCGCCGACAACGTCAAGTGCAATATCCAATTTGGCAACTTCGACCGCACGACGAGCGAAGACGACAAGGACGAAGATTACAATCCAAAGTGGGCGCAATTTGAAGTGTGCGCGCATAAGTTTGTCAATATCGACGGAGAGGACTACGGTTTTGCGCTACTCAACAATTGCAAGTATGGTCACCGCGCAAAGAACGGCTTCTTATCATTGGCGCTTCTCCGCTCGCCAATATTCCCAGACCCAACTTGCGATAGAGGTTCTCACTCATTTAGTTACGCTATCTACCCGCATAAAGAAAAGTTTGAAGACACAGACCTTATGGCAAAAGGATATTGCTTCAACAATCCTATAGACGTGATTGAAGAAAATCTTGAGATAGATACGCTTGTCAAATTCGACAGCAAAAACGTCGTGATCGAAACTATAAAGGTCGCAGAAGACGAAGAAGGCATAATCGTCAGAGCGTACGAAAGTCTCGGTCAATCCGTAAAGACGGCTTTGGATATCAACTTCGACAACTCATCTATCTACGAATGTGATATGCTGGAGAATAAAGAAAAATTCGTCAAGGGTACGACCTTTGAATTTACTCCTTACGAAATCAAGACGATTTATATCAAAAAATAATTGTTTTTACAAATTTAATGCCCCTTGGATTTTAATAGTCCAAGGGGCGTTTTAATGTCAGTCAATAGTTTTTGCCATTTTCCCGACTATGGCACATAAATACAAATATAATTTCTTAAATTAAATATCTGTAATTCCCAATAAATAATCAGCAGAGACGTTGAGTATCTTGCATACCTTTATCAACTTTTCGTAATCCAATTGGTATCTCCCGCTCTCGTATGTCTGATATTGTTGCAATACTATGCCAAGCATCTCACTAATTTCTCTTTGAGTGAGTTTGTTTGCCTTTCGACATTCTTTCAATCTTTTGCCAACTTCTATATTTATCATAAAAATATTGTAGTATAAACCACTGTATTTTTCTTGACTTACAGTGGTTTGCACTGTATAATTAGTAATAATAACTACTTAAATTATAAGCAATAAAAATTTTAATATTATTGCACCAAGGAGGAAACTATGGAATGTTATCACTGCGGACAGGAAAACAATGACGGCGCCGTATTTTGCAAGCAATGCGGACAACGCGTCGACGGCAAAGAACAATGCCCTTCGTGCGGTCAATTTATAGATTGCGACTCTTCATTTTGCGAAAACTGCGGATGCAATATCCAAGAGGCTAACTATAATACCGATGCAAAAGACGGAGCATACGCTGAAAGTTTTTTTGTAAATAAATCGGCAAGGTTAAAGAGAAAAGGCGAAACTTGCTGTGGGATTTTTTCTTTGGCAACGATATTTTTTTCGCTTTTGTTCACGTTTTTTATAGGTATCAACTTTTCAGGCTTGCAATATACAAGCCAAGATACGACGATTCTGCCCTCTTATGATGTCGACCTATATTTTTACTTCGGTGAGTGTTATAAGCAAATCGATTTGATTAAAACTCTTGAACTTCCAGATTTCTGTATGTCTCATTATTATTTCTATGCAATATTCGGCACGATGTTTTCTTTGGCAATAATGCTTAGCGTAGTAATTCTTGCAATAGTTACACTGACTAAGTATATAAAATGTGTTAAGAACAATAACGAAAATACTTATTTTAAATACGCTTTGGCTACGTATATCACTTATATTTTAGGGCTGGCGCTTTTCTGCGCGTTTAACGGCAATTTTGGCAGAACCGGCAATGATACTATAGGATTTAAACCGAACGATTATTCTATATTCGGCATTATATTGACGACGATATGTATAATACCTGCGATAGTTGGCAAAATTTCGACACTGGGCAACCTACTATCTGCGCAACGAAACGTGTCAAAAATATCATTCGCCGCGTTGAGTATCGTAGTATTGGTATTTTTGGCAATACTTACGGCAACACCGCCAGTGACATTCACTATGGAAAACAATGATATCGTTCATTGCAACTTCTTTACTGCTATGTCGGCAATAGCAACAGTATTCATATTCAAAGAACCTACAGTTTCTCCCGTCACAGGAATTATCATTTATCCCGATCCTCCAATGGAACTGTATATAAACTTGCTATTTGCTCTTATCTTTCAAATAGCAATAATAATTACAATTTCAATAATGCTAGTCGCATATTTCAACAGTATGTCAACCGACAAAAAAAAGCGTTCTTTTGCAGGAGTCGGCGCAAGTGTCGCAATTGCGCTGATGTCTATTATCTATCTGATTCTAACTATCAACGCTCAAGAACAATTCATTGAATATATAGATCAAGATAATGAGAATTTATCTGCAAACACGTTAAATCTTGTGATGGTAACTATCATAGGAATAGCGCAACTTGTAATTTCAATTTTCGACTTTGCGACAAACCGCCGAATAATAAAGCATAGCAACTATTAAACATTTAATAAATAAAAACACGGCGCTCCGTATGGAGCGTCGTGTTTTTAAGGGGGTAAATTACAAAATCTATTATAATATGTATAATGGCTGAATTAAATTATTTGCATATTTCGTCAAGTCTGACAGGTCTGCCCTCTTGCAAAGATTTCTTTGCGGCAACGCCAATAACTACGGCTTGCAAACCGTCTTCAATGCTGACAGGCACTTCTTTATCATTGACGATACAATCAATAAATTGATTGATTTCATTTACGTATGCTTGCATATATCTCTCCAAGAAGAAAAGCAAAGGCTTCTCTGCCGTTACGCCGTCACTGTTGGATATCACAGCGTTGGAAGCGCAGTCGTTGGATATCGCAACTTGACCGAGTTCGCCAAAGGCTTCGGCTCTTTGATCATATCCGTAAGTTGCTCTGCGGCAGTTGTCTATGACTGCCAAAGCGCCGCTCTTTAGTCTCAACGTGATTACTGCAGTGTCTATGTCTCCCGCTTCGCCTATTGCCTTGTCGACCATAACTCCGCCCATAGCAAATACGCTCTCGACCTCTTCGCCGGAAAGGTATCTCACCATATCAAAATCGTGTATCGTCATATCAAGGAATATGCCGCCGCTTACCTTGATGTAAGACACAGGCGGAGCGCCCGGATCGCGGGAACATATCTTAAGCACGTTTAGCGCGCCTATCTTGCCTTGCTTGATAGCCTCTCTGACTGCCATAAAGTTGTGGTCAAAACGGCGGTTGAAACCCACTTGGTATTTGACCTTGCTACCCTGCAAAGCCTTCTTAACTTCGTTGATTTTTGCAATATCGTGATCCACAGGCTTTTCGCAGAACACGTGCTTGCCCGCTTTGATTGCCTCAATAGATATCGGCGCGTGCGTGTCGGTAGACGAACAGATAAGCACCGCGTCTATATCTTTGTCTTTAAGTATGTCGCGATAATCTTTGGTGGTCTTCTCGACGCCCATACTCTTGAGCCATTTTTCTGTCTCTTCATTCATAAATGGGTCGGCGACGCTCTTTACCGTCGCGCCCTTTGCATAACACATAATTGATTCGCAGTGAACTTTACCAATTCTACCTGCACCAATAATTCCTATATTTATCATAATTTTACCTCTATTTGTTATCGTTTTTATATTGTCACCTTGAGCATAGTCGAAAGGTCTATATCATTTTTATTGATTTAGATTTCTCCGCTCCACTTCGTTGCGATCAAAATGACATTATGTATTTGTCACCTCGACCGTAGCGGAGAGGTCTAATCCTATTATACTGTTGAGATTTCTCCACGGCGCTACGCTCTGGTCGAAATGACATTGTATGAGACTCTGACGCGCGAGCGCAGAGAGTGGTGCGTTTTTCGCTTTAGCAAGGGCGAGCGGTATCGTCAAGTGTACTTGCCGTACACGTCGATACCCCGAGTCTCGATGATCAAGCGGAAGGCGCGCCGCTATATGCGTCTCGCCTAGATTGTGCCGTCCCAGGTAGACACTTTGGTCGACTTCGCCTCGTGCTCGTCAAACCAATGCGTAGTTACTGTCTTGCTATCGGTATAGAACTTAAACGAATCTCTGCCTAAACAATGCAAATCACCAAAGAACGAATACTTATGTCCGGTAAAGGAGAACACGCCCACCGGCACAGGGATACCTACGTTGACACCTACCATACCGCCGTGGGTATTGCGCACAAATTCTCTTGCGTAATATCCGTTTTGCGTATAGATCACCGAGCCATTGGCAAAAGGATTTCCATTCATTACTTCAAGTCCTTCTTCAAAGTTCTTAACTCTCTTTATGCAAAGCACAGGTCCAAAGATTTCTCTTTGTCCGACTGTCATTTCTGATGTCACGTTGTCAAGAATAGTAGGTCCGAGATAGAATCCATTCTCAAAGCCTTTGACTTTGGTATTTCTGCCGTCCAGCACCAACTTAGCGCCCTCGTCTAATCCCTTTTGAATCCACGCTTCGACGCTCTTCTTATGCTCAGCGCTGTATACCGGTCCCAAATTTGTCGTCTTGTCATAAGCAGGTCCTACCTTGATATTCTTTGCCAAAGCCACAAGTTTGTCCACAAGTTTATCAGCAATGCTCTCTTGAGCAACGACTACAGGCAAAGCCATACATCTCTCGCCTGCGCAGCCGTACGAAGCATTGATAATGCCTGCCGCAGTTCTGTCCAAAGCCGCGTCTTCAAGTACGAGAGCGTGGTTCTTTGCCTCGCAAAGACACTGTACTCTCTTGCCGTGCTTGGCTGCCGTCTCATAGATATATCTGCCGACTGTCGTCGAGCCTACGAATGTTATGCCGACAACCTTTTGATTGGATATGAGTTCTTGCGTGTCGTTGCGGTCGCAACTCACGATATTGAGTACGCCGTCTGGAAGTCCTGCTTCGCGGTAAAGTTCTGCAATTCTCAAAGACGTCATAGGCGTTGCGCCTGCGACTTTGAGTACAATAGCGTTGCCGCACGCGATACATACCGGAGCCATCCAGCCCATTGGTATCATAGCCGGGAAGTTGAAGGGTGCTATACCTACGAATACTCCCATAGATTCTCTATAAAGCACGGTGTCGTAACCTGCAGATGCGTCCATAAGACTTTCGCCCTGCAAAAGCGAAGGCATTGAGCAAGCAAGTTCCGTGCCTTCCTTTGCCTTGAGAATATCGCCTTTGCTCTCTTCCCAATTCTTGCCGTGCTCAGTAGCGCAAAGTCTTGTGAGTTCGTCCATATTCTCAATGAGCAAATCTCTCACCTTGTAGAGAATCTGAACTCTCTTGATTACAGGTACTTTGGACCACTTTTTATAAGCCTCGTGCGCATTGTCTATTACTTTGCTGACTTCAGCCGTCGTACAACGCGGCATCTGCGCAATTTGCTCGCCTGTGGACGGATTGAAAACTGGATAAAACTTATCCGTTGTCGATTGAACAAACTCGTTGTTGGTAAAATACCCGAGTGTCTTTACTGCCATTTATATTTCCTCCTAATTAAAACCTTATGTAAATGTCCGACTAAGTCGGTTAAATATTTGCTACGTCTTTTATGTACTTTCTCGCTTTGATTGCATATTCAAGCGGATTTACCTTTGCGGGGTCTTGTTCTGCCTCAACTATCATCCAACCTTGATAACCTGTCTTGTCCAATATCTCGAATATCGGCGCAAAATCTATACAGCCGTCACCCGGCACTGTAAACGCGCCCTCTCTCACGCCTTGCAAGAAAGAGAGTTTTTGCTCCTTGACTTTCTTTACGACGTCGGGACGAATGTCCTTGAGATGCACGTGCTTTACTCTGTCTGCGTACTTTGCTAGCACCGCCAAATAATCTTGATCGCAATATGCAAGGTGACCGCTGTCAAAGAGCAACGAGAATTTGTCTTTGTCCGTCATCTCCATCATTCTATCAACTTCTTCGGCAGTCTGCACGACGGTGCCCATATGGTGATGATACACCAACGATATACCCATAGAATTAGCAATTTCGCCAAGTCTGTTCATACCCTTTGCAAACTTATCCCATTCGCTGTCGTTCATCACGTATTTGCAGTCAAACACAGGTGTGTTCATCTGCCCCTGTATGCTATAACTCTGCTCAGACGCGCCAATTCTCTTTGCTCCCATTGCTTTGAGAAAATTGCATTGATTGATAAAATCTTTTTCAACTTCTTCCATAGGCTTGGTAAGCACGAATGAAGAAAACCATTGATTGGCAATACTCAAACCTCTCAAATCCAAAGCCTTTTTTAGAGTTGACGTATCCTTTGGGTACTTGTTGCCAACTTCGCACCCCTCAAAGCCTGCCAGCGCCATTTCGCTGACGCATTGCTCAAAGGTATTCTCCGCTCCCAAATCGGGCATATCGTCATTGGTCCACGCTATCGGAGCAATACCAAGTTTGATATTTTTCTTATTCATAATTCCACCTATATCTATTTTAATATTTTCTAGCCTTGTCAAGCATTTGATTTTTCTCGGACAAAGCCTTTTCTTGCTTTTTGTTTTTTGGGTTTTGGCTACAGCCGACGTTCCACCAGCCGTCGTAGCCGTGCGTCATAGACTTTGGCAATACCTTGATATCTATCAGCGTTGACGTCGTCTG
>JAIDUV010000092.1 GCA_029060025.1 Clostridia bacterium
TTGCTATCCCCGTTCGACTTGCATGTGTTAGGCATGCCGCCAGCGTTCGTCCTGAGCCAGGATCAAACTCTCAAGTTCAATCTCTAACTCTTTCAAACAATTGACTTTTTAGCATTTTGTGTTTAATCTGTACACTTATACTTTTACTGTTTGAAATAGTTGTTTACTATTTTTTTGTGTTTCCACTTACCATAGCATCACTTCTATTCCATTCTTCTGTTTAGTTTTTAAGGTGCTCTCGCTGCCACCTTTTCCGTGACAGCCTACTTATCTTATCACAACTAAAATGAGGTGTCAACTACTTTTTTAAACTTTTTTAAAAAATTTTTCTATATTTCTACATAAAATTATTAGTATGATTTTTCCTATGTTATAGGGCTTCAACCTATTGCTATTGCCAATTATCCACCTACTAAATGTTGTGTTTTTGCCGCCAAGTGAGAGGCAAATAATTTTATGCGATAAAATCTATTATATTTAATTATTGTCAAATGGCAAACAAATAATCTTGCATTATAAACTTTGATAAATACGTCTTAATTGTTGGCTTATATATAATATAAATAAATATATACTTATTATTTTATCCATATTTATATCAAAAAAAGCAAAAAAAGTATTTACATTCTCAAATTGAGTATGCTATACTTGAATATGGTATAAACCGCAAACTAAATTTAACATTGATTTTGGAGGATAATTTATAATGTCTGAGAGAAAAACAGTTCTTGTAACCGGCGCATCCGGCTCTATGGGAAGCCAAGTATTGAAATGCGTAATGGAGACAGGAAAATTCAATTGCGTAATTCTTTTGAGAAAAAAGAGATCCAATGAAGTATTGAGAGAGGCTCTTTTGAAAAAATATGCAAAAATAAAGACTGCCGGAAAGTTGGAAGTTTTGTTCGGTGACCTTTCTAATAAAGAAGACTGCGTAAAAGTTGTCGCAAAGAGTGATTACGTGCTTCACTGTGCTGCCGTAATACCACCTATCTCCGACCACAACCCTGTCGGCGCAGAAAAGACAAACTACTACGGCGCTAAAAACCTCATCGACGCAATCAAGGAAAGTCCGAGAGCAAACGAAATCAAGTACGTACACGTAGGCACAGTTGCTGAATACGGCAACCGTACTTGGCAACATCCTTGGGGACGCGTAGGCGATCCGCTTGTTCCGAGCGTATACGACTTCTATGCAATCACAAAACTTAAAGCCGAGAGATACTTGCTTGAGGCAGAACTCCCCAACTGGGTTGTATTGAGACAATCGGGCGTATTGCACGACAATCTTTTTAAGAACAATATGAGCGATGGACTTATGTTCCACACCTGCTGGAACGTGCCTATCGAATGGGCTACTGCAAGAGACAGCGGACTTGCTCTCCAACACTTGGTTGAGTATGACAACGAAGGCACTCTCCCTGCAGATTTCTGGCAAAAGATATATAATATCGGCAACGGCGAGACCTGCCGTGTGACCGGATATGAGACATTGGACGCAGGTTTTGCTCTTATGGGCGCAAGACCCGAACAGTTCTTCAAGCCGAATTGGTGCGCAGCAAGAAACTTCCACTGCTTCTGGTATTATGATTCCGACGTACTTGAGGATTACCTCCACTTCCGTACGGAGACTTGGGAGTCTTTCTGGAAGAATATGGCAAAACTCAACTGGTACTTTAAGTTTGGCGCTATTTTGCCAAAGAGTTTCTTGAGCAAAGTTACCATTCAAAAACTTTTCAAAAATTCCAACTCGCCTATGTTCTGGTACAACCACAATATCGACGGACGTATTACGGCATTCTACGGTTCAAGAGAAAAATTTGAAGAGATTGGCACAGACTGGTCTAAATTCCCGCTTTTCTGCAAGAACCAAATTAAAGACGAGCAAGGCAATCTCGTAGATTACCAAGAAAGAAGAGATATCAAAAATGCTAAGAAGTATCTCCTCAGCCACGGCTATGACGAGAGCAAGCCGGATAGCGAACTCGACATAGAAGATATGAAGCAAGCCGCTGAATACAGAGGCGGAAGCGTTGTAAGCGAAACTATGGAAAAAGGTGACCTTTACAAGAAGATCACTTGGAAGTGCCACAACGGACACGAATTCAATTCTTCTCCGTATACGATAATCAAAGCAGGTCACTGGTGTCCAGAGTGCTGTACTCCTGCTCCTTGGAATTTTGACGAATTGTCAAAGCACATTCCATTCTTTGCGCAAGTATGGTACGATACTCACGATGAAAGCGAAAACAACTTCTTCCCTGCTGATTGCTATATGGACATCATTGAGAAAGAAAAAGAACTTGCTAAGAAAAAAAAGTAAAAAAATTTTAGAGGTATAAATAAATATGGAAAATTATCAAAAAGGTCCTTCGACCCAAAAACATCAATTTCAAAACGTATTTATCTGTGGCGGTACGGGCTTTTTGGGCTTTTACTCCGCAAAAGAGTTTATAAGACAAGGCGCAAAAGTTGGCGTGCTTGCTCTTCCAAACGAACTCACGCTTTCCGCTGACTGGTGGCCGAAAGAAATAGACGTACACTACGGAAGACTTTTCAATCTCAAGCCTGGTGACGAATCCCCCACAGTGACCAAAGAAGAACTCAAAGAAATGTTCACCGGATATGACACGTTAGTATACGCAGTAGGTCCGGACGACAGAATGCACACACCGACAGGCGTATCAGGCTATGACTTCTTCCACACCTACCTCGTAGACAAGGTTATCCCTGTATTTGAGGCTGCTAAAGAAGCAGGCGTGAAGAAAGCAATTCTTCTCAACTCATACTTTGCTTACTTCGACAGAAGATGGCCGGAAAGCCACCTCGCAGACAGACACCCATATATCAAAGTCAGAGTCGAGCAAGGCGACGCTCTTATCAAGGTTGGCGAAGGCTGTGCAAACGGCGGTATGGACGTAGTAGTACTTGAATTGCCTTATATCTTCGGAAGTATGCCCGGTCGTACTCCTTTGTGGAAAGAAGTATTCCTCGACAGATTTGCAGGTATGCCCGCTATCTTCTTCCCGAAGGGCGGCACAAATATGATTCACGTAAACGGTATTGCAGAGTCGGTAGTTGCTGCTGCATATTATGCTCAGCACGGCGATAGATTGCCTATCGGTAACAAGGACTGGAAGTTCAAGGATATGATCAATCTCATTATGGAAACTATCGGCTGCAAGAAGAGATACTTCGGCGTAGGCGCAGGTATTGCCGCAATGGGCGTAAAGATGACTGTTGTAAAGAATTTGAAGAAAACCGGACAAGACAGCGGTCTTAACTACAACTATTTGATGCAAGATATTCAATCTAAAGACCTCTTCTACGAAGACGACGTAAACAAAGTTCAGGAGTACTTGCACTATGACGAACTCGGTTACGACGGCGGCGGTACGATCGAAGACGGTATTATCGCAACTGCAAAGGCTTGCTATCCACATAGATTTGACGAAAACGGCAAACTTATCGAAAAATGGCAAGGCGTAAATCCTGTGAGAAACGAAACCGCAGAAAACAACGTATTCGTAAATAAAAAGAAATAATAAATGATTTTAATAAAAAAGGAAGGTGATTGCCTTCCTTTTTTATTGGTCTTTACACTCTACTCCGCAAATCTCCAACGCTATTTGCGCACCCAATATAAATGCTTCTTTAAATCCATCTTCAAAATCGGCAAAATTGAGATCACTAGTTGCATTTTGTAAATCAATAAGCAATTTTTTTAATTGCGTATCATATTCAAACTTTTCTAAGATGGCTTTCTCTATTCTTTCAACCTCTTTCCATTCCTTTTCGTGCTTTTGACTAATATCTACTTTTTCGCCGTCGTATCTATGATAAATTTGCAATATTTTAGATTTAAACATTTAATCACTCCTGTTTTTTATTTATTATAACTCTACAATAGTAGACTTGTCAAATATTTATCTACAATAGTAGAGTTTTTTATTTACAGTTCTACTATTGTGTAATAATATAATTATGGAAGAATTTATTAAAAGATTAAGAGAACTGCGAAAAGAAAAAGGGATAACCCAATTTCAACTTGCACAATCAACAGGAATCAGCGTAAGCGCTATAAGCAGTTGGGAAAATAACACAAGAATACCAAGTGCTTTAGCAATAATTACGTTGGCAAAATTTTTTGACGTTACTACAGATTACTTGCTGGGCTTAAGTGACATTTAAGTTGTCGACGGCTCGTGCGAGCGTCAGTGACAATAAATAATGTCACTTTAAGCGAGTCGAAAAGGCTTATATTGGATAATATATCCGTGAAAATTATCTATTCAATATTATTTAATAAAAAGGATTAGACCTCTCCACTACGGTCAAGGTGACATTAAAAAGTTGGACTTCGCCCTACCTATCTGTCGGTACTTTTTAATCTGATTCCGTTGTGACAATTTATTTATTAAATACAGCATAACGCAAAATGGCAGTAACCGTCTTTGCGTCTTTAATTTGATTAGTCTCCACCATATTCAAAGCATCTTCAAACTTAATTCTTTTGACATTGATAAGTTCGTGTTCGTCGGGCTTATTTTCACCCACTGCAAATGACGTGGCGAAAAAGATATGCAACGGCTCGTCGGTATAGCCCGGACTAGGATAAATCACTCCAAGATCGACAAGACTTTCGGCGGTAAGTCCGACTTCTTCTTTGAGTTCTCTTAGCGCGCAATCGTAAGCGCTTTCACCTACTTCCAACTTACCCGCAGGTATCTCCAAAAGCATTTCTCTATATGGATATCTAAACTGTTCTACGAGATAAACAAATCCTTCTTGGTCTATTGCAAGCACACTGCTTCCGCCACTGTGATGAACATATTCTCTGCGGCTTTCGCTACCGTCGGCAAGTGTGACTTCGTCATTATATAACGTAAGTATTCTGCCCTTATAAATAAGATTTTGCTTCTTTGTTTTTTCTTCGCAATTCATAACGCCACCTACACTACTTCCTTCTTTCTCTATATCGAATATAATCTATTATGTTCTTAATGCCGGTATATATAAGCAACAAGCCCAACCAACCGAAAAACAGCACCGCGGCGCTTATTGGGCTGAATATTCCAAAAATGTCTTTAACACTCATTACCCCGCCACTCTGCTTTGCTATTACTTGAACTATCGAAATTGGAAAAAACATAAACACTGAGCCGAACAGTAAGGGAACAAGCACGTCTTTGAGCGCAGGTATAAAGTCGTATACTCCGCACAAGCCTATGCAACCGCCTATAATAAAGAATGCGCCCAAGAAAATAGGGATAGACGGCTCTATATAAAAGTGCATAAGTATTATACCTATGCCTGCAAGTATGAATATTGACACAAAGAAAGTCAAACCTATCAACGTGCCTACAGGCTTATTTCTGAGTTTGCCGCGCTTTTGCGCAACTCTGTTTTGAATAACCAACTTGTCTTTGAATATCTTCTTAAGTTGAATGATTAAAGTCTTTTCACGCGGAATAGTGAGAGCCGAGTAAACGGTCTCTCCTTTGGTCGACGTAAAACTTATAATGTAACTTTTGTTTCTTACGTCATTGCCTTCCAACTTAACTTTTTCAAGCATACTCATATCGTATACTTCCGTCCAACCGCAATTTGTGATTACCAACCACTCCTCATAAATTTGTATACTGTTTCGTTTTTTACTTGAAATCTCTTCTTGTTCTATCTCTCTGGCATTAAACTCTTTTATATCACTGAGTTTACCTCTGCTTGCCATACGAGCAAACTTTCCCCAACCGCCAAACGCGGACAAAAGTAGTATTAAACTCATAACAAACATAGCAAAAAATCCGCTTAAATGCAAGCCTAAGGATTTCCAAAAGCCAAACTTGATAGAGTTTGATATGAGACTGGCTATAAACCAAACGACCATCAAAAATACAGGCGCAATCAAAATATAAAATCCCAGACTTCCTACCAATGCTTTGCGCCTTTGCTTGGACATCTCCATACCGTTCAGATTGCCGTCAAAGTCAAACAGCAATTTGCCGTAGTCTGTCAATTCATAATCCAACTTAAAACCCATATACCACTCCTGACGTATTATATTATATATTGTTATTATAATATATATACTTTTTCTTTGCAAGGCTTTTACCTCACGCTCTTGACGTAACACAACACGTCTAATTACCTGCTCGACATAAAAAATATGGACGCAACTAACTCATTGCGTCCATTATTCGTCTTTTATGCTGATTACTCGCCTACAGCCTTTTTCAACTCTTTTACGATTTGATTGTATACCTTGTCTACCTTTGAAATATAAGTATCGTCACCAAATAATTTAAGTTGTTGCAATCTGGTTATGTTGCTGCTGAGTTCGTCGTTGAGCGTATCTTTGAGATATTCTTCGATAGTCTTGCTCTCGACTGTTATCTTTTCTATTTGAGTCTTAATATCGTTGTCCTCTTCGTCCTTTGCGTACTCAACCTTGACGGAATACTCATATAGATAATTATCGTTCTTTACGTAGAAAGTCTTGTCTTTTGTCTCGTCGGTAGGATCCGGCTTGACTTGTTGACTCAAATCACCCAAGTTTTCGTCAACAGGAAGACCTGCAAGCATTACGATATGAATACCAAATTCGTTGACGATAAAGGAAATTTCTGCGCCGTTTGCCGTAACCAAAGTGTATACGTCAGCGCTGAGTTCGTCCTCAAATTCGCCTACAGAAGTCGTCATATTCTGCTTGTAAAGCGTATATGCGCCATTGCCGCCCTTGAGAATTTCTGTCGTACCAGTATAATCTATATTGCCGGTAGTAGAATCTTTCTTATCATAATCTTTGATTGCCATTGCGCCAACGCCTGCGCTTGCCAACTTTCTTGCAAGAACTGTGTATTCCTCAACGTAAGAAGTGCTTTCGCCGTCCGGCGTAACGGAATATACGTCGCTAGATACCATACCGCCATCGTCATTGACAAGGTTTATCCAATCGTTGAAAGCCTCTTTTGAAGCATATTGCTTAACAAGATATTTTTCAATATCGCTCATACTGTTGGTATTTGCCCAGTCAAGCGCTCTGTCTACCTTTGCTTTAATATCGTTTGCCATAGCGCTGAGTACAGTCAAGTAATCAACGGAAGGATTTGCATATACGTCTTCTTTACCCTCAATAGAAGCGTCAGTGTACGCATCAACGAGTTTGTCCTCGTCTGCATCGTAATCGGGATTGGATACGTTGACTTTTATACCCAAATCAGCAAATACTTCTAATGCCAAATCCTCATATTCTTTTGGAACAACGCCTGTAGCGTATGCGTTACGCAAAATCTTGGTGATATCTTCGTTGGCAGAATTGAGTTCTGCAAGTTTGGTGATAGCATTCTTCTGCGCATCAGTGAAAGAAAGCAAAATGCTCTTCACTTGCAAGAAATCTTTGCTTGGCGCTGCATAAACGAACGTATTATTGCCAACTGCCGTGTTGTAAGCAGAATTGTCTTTGTCATTGTAAGTCGTAATTGCACTGGCTACGAGATCCTTGTATCTTGCGTCGTAATCCTTGTTGACTTCAGCAATAACCTTGTCCAAAGTGCCGACGTGGTCGGTATACTTGGTCGTGATTTGATTTTGCATCTGCTGAACAAGGAAATAATCATAATCCATATATTGGTCTTCGATATTTTTGCGCAACTCGCTCAAAGCCGTTCTCATAATCTTGGCTTTGTCGTTGTTTTCCTTTCTTATCAGAGAATTAACGTAGTTGAAGAAATAAGCGTTTGAAAGGCTTGAATTGTCAAGTTCAACTTCGTACATATCTGCAAAATACTTAACGATATCTTGATGCGTCTTGATAGACTCGTTGAGTTGATACTCTTCGTCTTCGTCCTCGTCAGACGTTCTGTCCTTTTGGTCACGCGCCGTCAAGAGGTCACTGTCCTTGATTTCCTCTTCTTCCTCTCCGCTTGAGGTCTCGCCGTCTGAACCGTCGTTTTTAGCAAGTTCTTTTTCTCTCTCTTCAATGAGATCTTGCCAACTTTCGTCAAACTGCTTGTTGACAGTCTCGATACAATATCTCAATTCGTCGACAGTCAAAAACTTCGAGTATGCTTCTACTTGATTTTTTACGTCTTTGTTCTTAAACTCATTCCATTTGCCAAGGTTGTCAAAACCAAAGTCGTCGGGTATAAGTTTGATTCCGTCAGCCGTCAATTCGTTTCTGTTGAGATACAAATACTCTTGAGCATACAAAAGCAACAACTTCTGTCTTGCAACATTGTTAAAGCAATACTCAACTACGTCGTCAGCCGACCAACCGTATGACTGCATAAAGTATGCGCCGTAAATGTTGACTTGAGTCTTAACTTCTCCCTTATAAACCACTGCCGTCAATGAACCGCTGTCTTTTGTATTGTAACTTACGTTGGCAACGACTTGATGATAATCTCTGTTGGCATCCGTCTCAAAAAGCGAACAACCGACGAAAAACGTCGATACAAGCGCAAGCAAGAGAACCAATGCAACAATTTTCTTCTTCATATACTACTCCTTTTTCTAGGTGTATTATTATATAATAATAAAATATTATGCATAAATTATTATACACAATGAATTACGTCTTGTAAACTTATTCTCAAAAACTTTTCCCGCATTTAAGTAAAAATTTTTTAAATTGTTCAAGTTTTTCTTCAATTGGGCGGAATTTGCACTCAAATAGCAACTTTGGACAATCTTCATAAGTCAAATTTACCTCGTCGCTCATATCTTGCGTAGCAAGCATAATATCCTTGTCTTTAAAACATTCGCCATCGGCAAAAGTCATATATGCGGTCTTTTGCGAAATATCAATCTGCTTGATGCCGATATTCTTTGCAAGATTGCGTATCAGCCCCAACTCAAAAAGCCTGTTGCAACTCGACGGCATTGCGCCGTAACTCTCTTCTACTCCCCTCTTGAGTTTGTCAAGGTCTTCTTGGCAAGTCAAATCCAGCGCTTTGCGATAAAGTCGCATACGCATATCTTCATCAGCAATATATTCTTTGTCTATATACGCTCCAAAAGCGTGATTTATCTTGACTTCACTCGCCTGCTTGACGTATACGCCCTGCAACTCGTCTACAGCCTCGCGCAACAACTTGCAGTACATATCATATCCCACTTTTTCGATATGTCCGTGCTGTTCTTTGCCAAGGATATTGCCTGCGCCTCTTATCTCCAAATCTCGCATTGCAATCTTAAATCCGCTGCCAAGTTCGGTATAATCCAAGATCGCCGACAGTCTCTTTGCCGCATCACCGGTCAAAACCTCGCCTGACTTGACGGTAAAATAAGTGTAGGCAATGCGGTTGCTTCTGCCAACTCTGCCCCTCAACTGATACATCTGCGACAGTCCCAATCTGTTTGCTTCGCATACGATTAGAGTATTGGCGTCGGGTATATCGATACCGTTTTCTATTATCGTCGTACTTACGAGCACGTCGTATTCTTTGGCATAAAATCTGCCAATCTTGTCCTCAATTTGCTCGGGGCTCATTTGTCCGTGCGCATAATCTACTCTTGCGTCAGGGACAAGCGCCGATACTCTTTGAGCAAAGTTTTCTATTCCCTTAACTCTGTTGAAAAGTATAAATACCTGCCCGCCTCTGGCAATCTCTCTGTTGACAGAATCAGTGATAAGCGCGTCACTCAACTCGCATACGTACGTCTGCACAGGAAGTCTGTTGGAAGGAGGAGTTTCCAATACGCTGATGTCTCTGATACCGGTCATTGCCATATTGAGCGTACGCGGTATGGGCGTAGCCGACATTGTAAGCACGTTGACGTTGTTTTTAAGCAGTTTGAGTTTTTCTTTATGCTCTACGCCAAAGCGCTGTTCTTCGTCAAGCACTATTAGTCCAAGGTCGTGAAAATTCACGTCTTGCGACAGCAATCTGTGCGTACCGACCGCAACGAGCGACTTGCCTATTGAAAGCCTTTTGATGGCTTCGTCGACTTCTTTATTTGATTGAAGACGGCTTATGAGTTCAACGTCTATACCGAATTGCTCAAACCTTTGCTTAGCCGTGTTGTAATGTTGACGAGCAAGAATAGTCGTAGGGCAAAGTATCACGGCTTGCTTGTTGTGACAAATAGTCTTGAATATTGCCCTCAGCGCAACTTCTGTCTTGCCGTACCCCACGTCTCCGCAAAGTAGCCTGTCCATAATTATGCCTCTTTGCATATCAGACTTGATATCCTCAACGGCTTTGACTTGGTCGTCTGTTGGTACAAACTCAAATGCATCCTCAAACTCTTGCTGTAGATAATCGTCCTCTGAATACTTATATCCCTGCTTATTTTGCCTTTGCGAATACAGTTCCAGCAAGTTGACAGCCATAGCCTTAACGGAGGCTTTGACGCTTTGCTTTATCTTGTCAAATTCCTTGCCGCCGATTGCCGATAGCCTTGGCTCTCGGTCACTGCCGGTATATCTGCTCAATCTATCCAATTTATCGGTGGGCACGTAGAGTATCTCGCGATTTTTGTACTCAATGACGATATATTCGTCGGATATATTACCCGTCGTGACGTATTTCGTCCCAAGGCACTTGCCTATGCCGTGCACTTCGTGTACGACGTAATCTCCCACTTTGGGTATGGTGAAAACTTGCGTAGCCTGCTCTTCTTTTTTGCGATTGGGCTTGACGCGAGATATGTCCTCTCTGCCTATCACGGCAACTTTGGCTTTGGTGTATAAAAATCCTTTGGATATTTCTCTCGAAAGTATGAATATGCCCGCCCGCCTGTCGGCAATATCTTCGACGACGCAGCAGCCTATCTCTTCGGATATAAGGTTGGCTCTCAACGACTTTGCTGAAACATCGTCACCCATACATATAAGAGTAGTATATCCCCATTTGTCAAACGCTCTCAAATCATTGAGAAGCGCGTCATAATGCACTGTGTAATTGCTAAGCGTCTTGCAAGAAATATTGAATACTTTTTGCGGAGAAAAAATAGCATTGGTGGCGGTAAGATAGTTAAAACCCAACTTTTGACAAGCGCGCAATTTTGCGAGCACTTCGTCTACGCCAAGCAAAGATTTGGAATGTTCCTTCAGCACTTCGCCTGTAAGCGCAAGTTGTTTGACTCTCCCCAAGTGCTCTTTGACGTAAAGTTCAAGTTGCTCAAGAGTGCCGCTCGGCTCGTCAAACACCGCGACGCAATCTCTGTCAAGATAATCAAATACAGTGTGCATTTTATCTTTGACAAATGGCAACAACCATTGCATTTTTTGCGTACACACTGACGATATGCAAATCTCCGAATATATGCTTTCCGCCTTGTCTGCGACGTCAGACGGCAATCTGTCAATTGCTCTCCTTGCCCTGTCCAGTCCGCCTTCGATAACCTTGTAAGGCAAAAGCAAATCATTGTCGGGCATAAGGTCGACTTCGTCTATCTCTCTCACGCTCATAAGCGTGTCGGGAGCAAACTCTTTGATATTTTCTACTTCGTCGTCAAAAAAACTTATGCGTATCGGCAAGTCTCTGTGAGGCGGAAATATGCTTATTATATCTCCCGCAACGCTAAATGTGCTCTTTTCTTCGACGCCTTCTTCCCTTGAATAACCCATAAGGGCAAGCCTGTCCGTAAGAGCGTACATATCTAGCGTAGAGCCTTTCTTAATTTTTATGACGCTGTCTTGCACCGCTTGCTTTGTAGGCAAAAATTGCGCTAGCGCCTGCGGCGAAACGACGAGACAATCCAACCTACCGCTTGCTAATTTATAAAGCGTGTCTATGCGCTGTGAAAGTATGCTTTTACGATAAGTTGCGCGATGCAAAAGTAGTTCTTCATTTGCAGGCAGATAAGCCACTCTCTCCCCAAAATAATCTCTAAGTCGGTTCAGAAGCGTAGTAGCCCTAAACGCGTCTTTTGCTACAAACAAAACGAATTTATCAAGATGGGAAGCAATATGTATCTTTTCGCCTTCTCCCGCAGAAAAGACCATAATGTCCCTGCCGCCTTGAACTTCTGAGTACAAGTCGGCTAAATCTTCGTCAAGATTATTTAGTTGAAGTAATTCGTCAAAATTCATAATTTAATCTATTTAATTTTGTCATTCTGCGTGTGATACTGTTGAGATTTCTCCACTTCACTGCGTTCCAGTCGAAATGACAAAATACTTTGCAAAATGACATTGCGGTTTCAAAGTAACAAAGACTGCGGAGAGTGCTGTTATTTTTGTCCGTGCACTAGCAACCGAGCGGTGAGCGTACTTGCCGTACACGTCGATACCCCGAGACCCGATGATTAAGCGGAAGGCGCGCCAATATACGCGCTCGCCTTTTATGCTAATTTGCCGTTTAAAGTCCGCATCAACAAATCAAAATCCCTATCCGTCATATACTTCCATATAGCGTCTGCGACCTTGTCAAAAACTTTGTCAAGTATTTCGTGTTTTTGCTTGCCGACTTTGGACAGCACGTAATCTTTGAGGTCTCTGTTGCCCCTTTCGTCACCCACGCCAATACGCACTCTGGGGATTGCCGTAGAGCCACATTCTGCGACTATATTCTTCATTCCGTTGTGACTTCCGCCCGAGCCTTCTCTGCGCACTCTGACGTTGCCGAGAGGCAAGTCTATATCGTCATATATCACTATTACGTCGTCAAGAGGTATCTTGTTGGAATTTGCAAGCATTTTTACGCTTACGCCCGACAAATTCATAAATGTCTGCGGTTTTGCAATTATATGCTTTTCTCCGCCTATATATTGAACGCAATACTCTGAATCGCACCCCTTTTTGTCAAGTCTTGCTCCTATCTTGTCCAGCAATACGTCAACGGTCATAAAGCCCATATTATGCACCGTATCTTCATACTTTTTGCCAGGATTACCCAATCCGACTATCAACATATCACACCTCTTTCCTATGAGATTTCTCGACTGCGCTCGAAATGACGTAAATATATATTCAAGTGACATAAAATATATAAATAGCGTAAACATACATCCATACGCAGTAGATATAATTAAATCTTATTATTCAAATAAAGTCAATTGTTTTGCATATTGTTTTTTAACGCGATTTTCTTTTGTTCTCGCTTTTCTTTAAAATAATTGCTGAGCAACTCTGCGCACTCGGCTTGCATTATCCCGCCCTCGACGTACGGTCTGTGATTAAATCGCGCGTCACTCAAAAGATCGTAAAGCGTGCCGCAGCAACCCGCTTTGGGATCGTAAGCGCCAAAATATACGCCGCGTATTCTCGCATTGATAAGCGCCCCCGCGCACATTGCGCAGGGCTCAAGAGTGACAAATATATCGCACTCGTTGAGATGCCAATCTCCTATAACTTTGCACGCCTTATCTATTGCGACTGTCTCTGCGTGGTAATTACTGCACTTCTTAGCCTCTTTGAGATTGTGCGCTCTCGAGATTATCTTGCCGTCCTTGACTATGACCGCGCCTACCGGCACTTCGTCAAGGCTTGCGCCTTTGCGCGCACACTTAATTGCGGCTTTCATATACTTTTGCTTTTCTACGTCAGTCATAAATATATTTTAACACAAGATATTGTTTTTGCCAAATAGATAAACGTCTTGGTTTCAATCCGCTCACAATGACGCGTAAACGCGTGTAGTCAAATTGTCTAATTATGATTTAAATTCTTAAGCAAAATCACACCAAAAGAGTGATTAGCATATACTGCACTATGTACTATACACTTGACGATCTCCAAAACGACTTAGACATTCTCGCCTCGCAAGGCGCAGAGATTTTTGATATAGGTTATACCTTATTAGGCAGACCTATCCCCTGCATATTCAAAGGCTCAAAGACAGGCGGGCAAACGCTGTTGCACGCGTCAATTCACGCAAGAGAATGGGTAACCACTCCTCTGGTAATCGAGATGATGAAAAATTACAACGGCGCATACGGCGTATGGTGCGTGCCTATGGTAAATATCGACGGCGTATTGCTCGTACAACAAGGTCTGAGTTCTATACCCGAACAAAGTCTCAAAGATTTTCTTTTGGACATCAACGGCGGAAGCCAAGACTTCTCTCTTTGGAAAGCCAACGCCCGAGCAGTCGATCTCAACGTCAATTTCAACGCGCGATGGGGCGAAGGCGCGCAAAACGTCTTTTCGCCTGCGCCTGCCAATTACGTTGGTCAATTCCCATTCTCCGAATATGAAAATATGGCATTAAGAGATTTGACGGAAAGAGTTAAGCCTTCAGTAACGTTGAGTTATCACGCAAAAGGCAACGTGATTTATAAAGGTTTTGGATGCGTAGATCCCAATTTAGATTGCGCGCAAAAAATATCCGATTCCACAGGCTATCCGCTACTCAACTCATACAACAGCACAGGCGGATATAAAGATTGGTACGTCGCGACTTTCCAAAAACTCGGCTTGACGATAGAGGTCGGCGACGAAAGCGTAGCGTATAAAGACTTGATAAATTATCTTCCGCAAATGTATCAACAAAATAAAGACGTACTTAACATTGCCACACGGTGCGCGCAGTAAGATTTTTGCCATCGGCATATATCTTCATATCCGCTTAGATTTACTTGCTGAAAAAGTTGCGCTTTAAACGCGTCAATCAAACGTCTTCTCGCTTGATAGTATAATTTGACTTAATAACTAAGGCAGGGTTCTCCTGCCTTGCTAATTTATAAAGATACTCTTGTAATTGCTATACCTCTTTCTTGTTAAATCTTCTATAAGAAAACCACATAAAGAACGCGCACCACAAAAGCGTGATAGGTATCATTCCCCATATACTCATTCCTTTGAAAATCGGAGCGTCTACTGATATTCCGCTTGCCCAATTGACGTTGGCGAAGAATGCAAGATAACCTACGTACGGAATAGCCAAGACATACTCAAGATACGTGCCGAAACCAAAGACTATCAACAACAATGATATGACGATAGACTTGCCGTAGGTGTTGCAAAGCGAACATATAAACATTGTTGCTTGCGTATAAGCAAAAACTTGAACCATATTTATCAAAAGCGTTATCATAAGCGCAGCCATTGGCGGAACTATCGTTACGACAGAGCCTGCTACGAATGCCACATTAAGCGCAGTCGGTCCGTAAAGCATTATTCCTAAGATAAGCGACAGTAAAAACGATATGAGCGTCAAAGCCTCGGCAACTATCAAAACGCTAAGCCATTTTGCAGTGAAAAACTTATTCTTGTTGATAGGTCTCAAAAATTGCATTTTCATTGCCCCGCTCGTATACTCTCCGCAAGTCGTTCTGCAGCAAGCGACAATAAGGAATATTATTACGACGTCCATAAGTACGCTCATACAAAAATTGGTGAAATTAAATAAATCAAATCCAAAAAGTCCAAGACTGCCATCAACTGAAAATGCCATCGTACTGCCCGACGAAACGCCGTGCGCCTTGAGATATTCAAGAACAGCGATTTGCGCCTTATAGCCTGCTATGGAATTGCCGATTATGAGTTTATCCGTCCACCCGCTGACTTCTTGAATTGCCGCCATCTCGGCTTTTAAAGACTCAATCCGCGCGTCATAGTCCGCCAGCCCACCGGATAGTGACATTCCTGCCAAAAGGTCTTTCAACAGCGCCGATAGTCCAGTCATAGCAAGAGCAATGACTACTACTGCAATTGCAAGTTTTAAAAGCGCGCGTTTGCGATTAATCTTATAAAATTCACAATACAAAAGATCCGACATCTTAACATTCATACTTCGGGCACCTCCTTATGACGGTTTTCCGATTCGCCGCCGGATACTTCCCTATATAGGTCTTCAAGACTGCGTTTGAGTTTGTTGACGGTATATACCACGACATCGTTTTCTACCAAAATCTTGACGAGTTCGCCCACCTGCGCTTGGTCGACAATGACGACGATAGCGTTGTTTTGCACGCTCGTCTCAATTCCTTGCATTGCAATGAGGTGACTAGCCCTTTGCAAATCGCTACATTCAATTGCAAATTTGCGCATTGAATCAACGCCGTAATTGACTTCTTCCATACTCTTGACGGCTTTAATTTCGCCTTTTGCCATAAATGCAACTCTATCGCAAGTCTGTTGCATTTCGCCAAGAATATGCGAAGATATAATTATAGTCGTACCCATCTGGTTTTTAAGATTGAGAAACAAGTCGCGCATTTGAGCAATGCCTTCGGGATCAAGTCCGTTGGTCGGCTCGTCAAGAAGCAACAACCTCGGAGAATGCATAATTGCCTGCGCAATACCCAATCTCTGGCGCATACCCAAAGAATAAGTCTTAAATTTGTCGTTTATTCTGTCTTCAAGACCAACTAACGAAACAATCGACTTCAATTTCTCTTCGCTGATATTTGCGCCTTGAAGTCTTGCGTAGTATTTTAGATTATCCATACCGGAAAAGTCATTGAAAAGCGTAGGCGCCTCAACTATCGCGCCCACTTGGGCAAGCGCCTTTTCTCTTGACGTAGACACGTCGTATCCACCTATTGTAATGCTGCCGCCGTCTGCGTTGACAAGCCCCAGCATAAGTTTGATGAGCGTGGTCTTACCTGCGCCATTTGCTCCCAAAAGTCCCAAAATCTCGCCTTCTTCCACGTCCAACGTCGCGTGAGATACCGCCGTAACAGGCAGTCCCTTTTTGCGACCTTTTGGCTTATAGATTTTGGATACGTCGTTGATTTCTATCAATCTCATTTTTATCCTTCCCGCCGAATTGTGTCGACGCACTTTGAGCCCACAATATTTTGTGTTTTTAAAAATCGGGGTCAAATTGTCTTTTTATTTTTTTGTTTGTGTGTTATATTATATTATGCTTTAAATTTATTCTAGCATACTTAACACAACTTTTCAAGGAGTTATTATGAATTTTTGCACAATGTCAAAAGACAACGAAACAGGCGTGGTATTGCTCGACAAAAGTTTTGTAGTCAATTATCTGCCCGAGTGCGACGAAAAACAACTAAAAGTCTATCTTTTAGGTCTCACTTTGTGCTCTCTTCCGCAAGAAAATGACATCTCTTTTATTTGCGACGCCTTGACTATGTCAACAGACGAAGTGGAAGAAGTCTTCGGGCAACTCGCTGATATGGGACTCGTCAATATCACGAGTTATTCTCCGCTCGCCGTAACGTACAAAAATATTCGTTCTACCTTTGCAAAGCATTACAAGAAAGAAAAGTACGCCGACTTTAACGCTCAACTCGAAGGCTTGTTTCCATCGGTAGCGTTTACTAATATAAATCAATATACCGTATATTACGACTTTATTGAAGAAAGCAAGATAAAGCCCGAAGTGCTTATCACGATTGCAAGATATTGCGTAAATCTCAAAGGCGAAAAAATCAAGCCAAATTATATCCTCGCGGTTGCGCGCAACTGGCTTGACGAAGGCGTACGCACGCTTGCCGACGTAGACGAAAAAATCAAACAACTTGAACTTTCCAGCGAGGCTTTGAGAATGATTTGCAAAGCCGTAGGCAAAAAATCCGAGATAGATATCGAAGACAAAAACGCTTATCTCAAATGGAGTGGAAGTTGGGGCTTTAATCTCGACGCAATTCTTTTTGCGGCAAAATCTCTCAAAAACAAGGGCGGATTTGCAAAACTCAATAACTTACTCGACGAATTTTATCGCAACAACGCAATGAGCGCAAAAGAAATGGAAGATTATCTTTCCAATAAACAGGCAATGTATCAACTTGCTTACGACGTCAACAAAACTCTCGGCGTATATTATGAAAACGTCGAATATATCGTGGAAAAATATATCTCCAATTGGTTGCAAAAGGGCTTTGAGAAAAACGCTATTATGCTTGTTGCAGAATATTGCTTCAACAAGTCGATACGCTCACTCGACGGTATGAACAAATGTATATCCAAGTTTTACAGCGAAGGTTGCGTAAGCGTAGACGCAATCAACGAGCATTTGGCAAGTATGATGCAAAGGGATATGCAAATCAAAAAGATAATCGAATTGACGGGATTTTCTCGCAACGTCAACAACAACGACAGAGATATGTATAAGGTGTGGTCGCAGCAATGGAATTTCGACGACGCTATGATAGAATACGGAGCAAGCGTATGCCAAGGCAAACAACTTTTTGCCCTCAACAACTTGCTTGCCAAGTGGAAAAATTCAAATATTTATACAGTCGACGAGGCTAAAACCCAATCAACGTATAACTCAACAAGCGCCACAGCCCCATCGCCGTCATACTCAAAAGAACAACTCTCCGAGTTTTTCTACTCACTCGACGATCTTGACGACATAGAATAGGCTTATGATAAACTATTTTAATCAACAACTTCAAAGCATTTACGCATCAAAAAGAGCCTTGGCAAAAGAAAATTCGCAAAATCAAAACAAGGCTTTGCTTGCTTTGCACCCAAAATTTGAAGAGTTGCTGAAAACAAAAAAACAGACGGAACTCGACATAGTCAAGACCAAATCAAAGGGGCTTGACGTGACGAATCTGCAAGAGACACTTAACGCAATAAACGGAGATATCAAGCAATACGCGCAGCAAAATAATCTGCAATTTACTCCGCCGTATCTCTGTCAAACTTGCAAAGACAGCGGATATATAGACGGCAAGCCGTGCGAATGTCTAAGACGCGAGTACTCGTCATTGATAAAAGAAAATTCGTCTCTTACTTCCCTTCCAAACTTCCGTTTTGACGACAACAATTTTGGAAATATGGACGTTCCGCAAGCCAAAGGAATGAACAAACTGTACTCCATAATGCGCAATAAAGTATGTGAAGATTTCGCAAGTTGCAAGTGGAATAATTTTATGCTGTCGGGAGCAAGCGGAGTGGGTAAAACTTGCCTTGCCTTGGCGACTGCCGACGCCTTGCTCGACAAAGGCATAAGCGCTCTGTATCTATCCGCCTTTGAATTTGTCAATATCTTTTTGGACAAGCACACGCACAAACAAACGCCTTTGGCAAGAAAAGCCGACTACGTCAGCGAATGTGAAATGCTGATAATAGATAATTTCGGCGAAGAACCAATATATAAAAACGTAACTTTAGAATATCTATTCTCTATTATTGATAAACGTATGGCAAACAATAAAAAGACGTTTATCTGCACAAGGCTCGGCGCAGGCGCTTTGATAAGCCGCTACGGCGAAGCATTTTTATCCAAATTCACCGACAAAAAATACTCTTTGAGCGTAGGCTATATAACAGGAGAAAACTTAAGAAAATCATAAAGAATTGGTTTTATATCACCTCGTGCATAGTTTATATCACCTTGACCAACCTTTGTCACCTCGAGCGAAGTCGAGAGGTCTTTGCCAGTTTATATAATATGTTGAGATTTCTCCATTACGCTACGCTCCAGTCGAAATGACGGTTTGAATGCGCAACTTTCGCTTTAAACGTGTCTCCCTGAGCGGAGCGTAAGCGTAGTCGAATGGGTCTCTAATAAATAAATGGAACGCAAAAGCGTTCCATTTATTTTTACTTCTTGCTTCTCATAGCGCGTTGTTCTCTCAACAACTCTTGATACCGCTCTATTTGGTCTTCGCGCAAATCTATCATATTCTTTGCCGCCTTGCAAGCCTGCGCATCAGATACCACGACTTCCGTCTCCTTGACCTTTATCTTTGTTCCGTCATTCGTTGCGTCCTTGCGTATATCTTTCATATACTCGTCTTCCATCTTGAGTAACGCTACAGTCGTGTCTTTCTTTATCGTAAGTTTGACCAACGGATTTACTGACGACTGTCCCAAGAGTATGAAGTAAGTCGACTTCTTCTCTTTGCACTTGTCTTTCGTCAATGCGTATGCTCTCAATTCGTCAAAATACTTTTTCTGTTGCTT
>JAIDUV010000093.1 GCA_029060025.1 Clostridia bacterium
ACAAACAATGCGCCTCAGGCAATCGGACCTTATTCGCAGGCAATGATAAGCGGCGGTATGGTATACACTTCGGGACAAATCGCAATTGATCCCGCAAGCGGCAATATCCAATCAACTACGATAGAGGAGCAGACCCATCAAGTCTGCAAGAACGTCAAAGCAGTGCTCGAGGCAAGCGGATCTTCTCTCGACAAGGTAGTCAAGACTGTATGTTTTTTGGCGGATATGGGAGACTTCGCGACGTTCAACGGCATATACGCGCAGTATTTTACTTCCAAGCCGGCAAGATCTTGCGTAGCAGTCAAGACTTTGCCAAAGAATGTATTGGTAGAAATTGATACGATTGCAGAAGTATAACCAAACGATTATTCAATATTAAAGACGGCGTATCAGATATGGTGCGCCGTATGTTTTATGTAAACGTTTTTGATATGATTTTGCATAGTCGCCTTGAAAATTTTTAAATGTTGGCGGTAAAATATCAGCGAAATTTTATCAGTATGCGCAAAGAAAGGCAAATATTATCAATTATATATGACTCAATACGCAGGGTTTTCCACTTAAATTTATATGGATGTAATATTATATGATTTTTAGCAATAAAATTGCGATGGAAATTTAGTCTTCGTAAGATATAAAAAATGATTGCATTTAACTTTGCATTTTGCTATAATATTATAGGTAAAAAATATAATTTTAATATATTAAAGGAGTTTTAAACTATGGCAAATACTACAAATAAGAAAGTATTGGAATTTGTTCAAAGCAGAGTTGACCTTTGCCAGCCGGACGAAGTCGTTTGGATCACAGGCGAAGAAGCGCAATACGAGGCTTTGACGAAAGAAGCAATCTCTACTGGCGAGATGATTGAACTCAACCAAAAGACGTTGCCGGGCTGTTTGTTGCACAGAACAAAGCCAAACGACGTTGCGCGTGTTGAGGGCAGAACTTTTATCTGCTCGCGCAAAGAAGAAGATTGCGGACCTACCAACAACTGGTGGAAGCCATCTGAGGCTTACGCAAAATTGGAGAGCATTCTCAAGGGAGCATACAAGGGGCGTACGATGTACGTGATTCCTTTCTCTATGGGTCCTGTAGGAGGTCCTATCTCCAAGGTAGGTATTGAAATTACCGATTCTATCTATGTTGTATTGAATATGAGAATAATGACGAGAGTTGGCAACGACGTATTGAAGGCTCTTGGCGATTCCAACGACTTCGTAAGAGGTACGCACGCTAAGTGTGACGTCGATCCTGAAGAGAGATATATCTGCCAATTCCCAGAGGATAATGCGATTATCTCCGTCAACAGCGCTTACGGTGGCAACGTATTGCTCGGCAAGAAGTGCTTTGCTCTCAGAATTGCTTCTTATCAAGGTAAGAACGAAATGTGGATGGCTGAGCATATGCTCATCTTGGGTATCGAAAAGCCAAATAAAGAGACCGTATATATGTGCGCAGCATTCCCATCTGCTTGCGGAAAGACCAACCTTGCAATGCTTATCCCGCCAGAGGGTTACAGAAAGAACGGCTACAAGGTATTAACTGTAGGTGACGATATTGCTTGGATCAAGAAAGGACCGGATGGCAGACTTTATGCTATCAATCCTGAAAACGGATTCTTCGGCGTTGCTCCCGGTACCAACTCCAAGTCAAACTTCAATGCTTTGGCATCTACGAGAAAGAATACTATCTTCACCAACGTGGCTCTCAATCCAGAGACAAACGAAGTATGGTGGGAAGCGCTTGAAAAAGACGCTGCTGATAAGAAGAAGCCTTCTTTCCTTATCGACTGGACTGGCAAAGATTGGACTCCGGAAACTGTTGATGCAGATGGCAAGCCTGTCAAGGCCGCTCATCCAAACTCCAGATTTACCGCTCCTGCAAAGAACTGTCCTTGCATTTCTCCTGAATTTGAAAACGGCGCAGGCGTACCAATCAGCGCTATCATCTTCGGTGGACGTCGTCCTTCCACAGTACCGCTCGTATATCAAGCAAGAAGTTGGGAGAATGGTGTATTTATCGGATCTATTATGGGTAGTGAGACCACTGCAGCCGCTACCGGCGCAGTCGGCGTAGTAAGACGTGACCCAATGGCAATGCGTCCATTCTGCGGATATCATATGGGTGATTACTTCCAACACTGGCTCGATATGGGCAAGTCTGTTGACGTAGACAAACAACCTAAGTTCTTCAACGTCAACTGGTTTAGAGTAGACGAAGACGGCAACTTCATTTGGCCGGGCTTTGGTGACAATATGCGCGTACTCGACTGGATGCTCAAGAGAATTGCCGGCGAAGTTGACGCTGTTGAGACTCCTATCGGCTTTGTACCAAAGGCAGAGGATATCAATATCGAAGGTCTTGACGACTTCTCAATTGAAACTTTGAAGGGTATCCTGAAGGTTGACAAGGATGCTTGGAACGTTGAGGCTGACGGAATTAAAGAATTCTATAAGTCTTTCGGTGACAAGTTGCCAAAAGAACTTGCTAAGCAAGCAGACGACCTTAAGGCTAGACTTAAGTAAGTAGTTTGGCGAGAAGGGAGGCTAAGTAAATCTGCATCTTTTCCGCCAATACAGTATGTGACTCAAGCCGTTGTACCTCAAGTACGACGGCTTTCTTCATATACAGTCTTGACAAAAAATCTATCATTTTATTTTTTACTTATCTCCCTTCTCGCCGAACAAAAGTATTATTCTGTGAAGAATGTAAGAAAACAACTGTGCCTACATTCGTTTTCATTGTATAGAAGACATTCTTACACGTGAAAATCTTATGCTACTCCCTTCTCGCCAAACGAGAGGAGAGTTTTGTTTTATGGGATTGAGGCTCGCTTTATCCACTCAAACTGTAGTGGATAAATCTAAATTATAAATAAAAAGACGGCAACGCCGTCTTTTTCACTTCCACATATAGGTTTGCCTATATGTCACAATATTTTGTAATTAAATTATAATGATTTTTTTCTGAAAAGTAAATACAAAAATTGAAAAATTTTTGTCAAATCGACAGATTTTCAAAATTTGTATGATTTCCGACGAGTGTTTTAAAATATAATTGCGTATTTATATAAAAAATAGCGCACCCATTTATTTGGACGCGCTATTGATTATTGTTGTTGTTTTAAAATATTACAGTACTCTTACGCTCAAAGCGTCTTCTTTGATTGACTCTATTGCTGTAGCGTCAGCATTGCTTGAGAGGTCTGCTATTACATAGCAGATATTGCCTCTTGTAGCGCTGGAAATGCCTACGATATTTTTAAGACTAGCCGATACTTTTGACAGAATGTTTTCAATGTCGTTGGAAATTACGCACACGCGGTAGTTGCCGACTCTCTCGACTTGCAACTTAGGGAAGTTGACGCTGTTGACGATATTTCCGTTTTCAAGAAAATCTTTAAGTTGGTTGGCAGCCATTACCGCGCAGTTGTCTTCTGCCTCTGCGGTAGAAGCGCCAAGGTGCGGAATAGTGATTATACCTTCTACGCCGAGTATATCGTCATTTGGCAAGTCGGTGACGTATTTTGCCACTTTTTTATCGGCAATTGCTTGCTTGATATCGTCGTTGTTGACGAGTTCACCGCGAGCAAGGTTGATTATGCGCACGCCGTCTTTCATAAGTGCGATTGAATCTTTGTTGATTGAGTTCTTAGTCTGCGGAGTAGCAGGTACGTGCAAAGTGATATAATCGCTCTTTGCGTATACGTCGTTTATATTGCTCGTAAGTTCGATAGCAAGGTCAGTTGACGTAACAAATGGGTCATAAGCAATAACTTTCATACCCAAAGCAAGCACTGCGTTTGCCACGAGTTTGCCTATTGCGCCAAGTCCTACGATACCAAGTGTCTTGCCGAATATTTCTTGACCGACAAAAGCCTTTTTGCCTTTTTCGACTTGTTTTGCCACAGCGCCGTCTTTATCGAGGTTTTGAGTCCAGTTGATACCTTCGTATATTTTTCTCGAAGCAACGAGAAGTGCGAAAATAACAAGTTCTTTTACCGCATTTGCGTTTGCGCCTGGAGTATTGAATACGCACACGCCTTTTTGTGTCATAGCGTCGATAGGGATATTGTTTACGCCTGCGCCGGCTCTTGCGACAGCAACTACGCTACTAGGCATATTGTAATCGTGCATAGAGAAACTGCGCAAGATGATTGCCTTAGGATCTTTTGCGTCTGCGGTGATGCTATATTTATCGGGAGTAAGGATATTGCTCACCATATTGCTTATTTCGTTAAGTTTAAGTATTTCTACCATTTTTCACCTCTTATTTATTGGCAAGTTCGAATTTCTTCATAAATTCGATAAGCGTCTTGACGCCGTCTACAGGCATTGCATTGTAAATTGACGCTCTCATACCGCCGACAAGTCTGTGACCTTTGAGGGATACGAGACCGTTTGCAGATGCCTCTTTAACGAATTGCGCGTCAAGATCTGCGTTTGGCGTTACGAACGGTACGTTCATAAGCGAACGGTCTTCTTTCTTTACGCCGTTGGAGAAGAAAGAGGAGTTGTCAATGAAGTCATAGAGCAGTCCTGCTTTATACTCGTTGATTTTTTGCATCTCTTCCACGCCGCCCAATTTCTTGAGGTGACGAAGCGTAAGCATTGCCATATATGTCGGGAAGCAAGGTGGAGTATTGTAAAGACTGTTGTTTTCTACCTGCGTTTTCCACTTGAGCATTGTTGGACAAATCTTCATACCGTCAGTGACGAGTTCGTTCTTCATTATTACGATAGTTACGCCTGCCGGAGCAAGGTTCTTTTGAGCGCCGGCGTAAAGCACAGAATATTTGCTTACGTCCATTTTTTCGCTCAATATATTTGAGGATATATCAGCAACCAAGTTTGCCTTTGTCTCAGGGAGTTTTGTATATCTGGTGCCGAAAATCGTATTGTTTTGGCAGATATAAAGATAATCTATATCGTCTCTTATCGTAAGATTTTTTGGAATATAACTGAATTTCTTGTCTTCAGAAGAGCCGGCAACAGCAATGTCTCCGTACTTAATTGCTTCTTTGTAGGCTTTTTTTGCAAAATTACCGGTTACTACGTAGTCGGCTTTGCCTGTGCCTGTTAAAAGATTGAGCGGGATAGCCTCAAACTGCGTAGACGCTCCGCCTTGTACCAATATTACGCTATAGCCTTCGGGTACGCCCATCAACTCTTTGAGAAGAGCGATGCACTCGTTGTTGATTGCTTCGTAGTATTTGCTTCTGTGACTCATTTCGCATACGCTCATACCGCTTCCGTCGTAGTTAAGAAAATCTCTTTGAGCCTCTTGCAGTACTTCCATTGGGAGCATAGACGGACCTGCAGAAAAATTATAAACTCTCATTTTTACTCCTTGATTGACTTGTCTTTTGGCAAGGTCAAAATTATTTAATACTGTATTATTATACCACTTGAGAGTTTACTTGGCAACATAATCAAAAAATAAAAAATGCAATATCGTATATTTTTTCACAATATTTGCAACATAACATATTAAATGAAATATTGAACAATGTTCAATATGATAATATGTCGAAAAAAGTTGTAAGTTTTCTTATTTGAAGGGAATATCGCATACTGTTCAATATGTATAATGTAGTGGGAATTTATGTATTGAACATTGTTCAATGATAAAATTATACTAATAATTTGCTTTAATATTTGCGCATTTTATTAAATAACAATAGGAATTATCAGATTTTCAGTTTTTCGGTGACGTGTATAATTTCCTAAATTTCCCATAGACTAATAGCAACAAAACCAAAGACAGGGGGAAATTATGCAAGCAATTATTATGGCAGGAGGAGTGGGAAGTAGGTTGAGACCGTTGACCAATACTTTGCCAAAGCCGCTCGTAAAGATAATAGACAAACCGGTAATGGAGTACGTGATTGAAAATCTTGTTGAGGGCGGAGTAAAGGACATTGCCGTGACGGTAGGATATAAAGCCGATATGATAATTGATTATTTTGGCGACGGAAGCGCTTTTGGCGCAAAACTTAGATATTACGCCGAAGACATTCCATTAGGTACGGCAGGCGGAGTAAAGAACGCAAGTGACTTTATCATTGACGATTTCTTGGTTATGTCCGCCGACGGACTTTGTAATATCGACGTGAAGGAATTTTGTAACTTCCATCATTCTCACACGTCGCGAGTGAGTATGGCGGTCAGATATATGCCCGACGCAAGGGGATACGGACTTGTCAAAGAAAAAGACGGTATTGTCACGTCTTTTGCAGAAAAACCTAAATTCGTCGTGTCGGGACTGATAAATATGGGAATTTATGCTTTTGACAAAAGTATTCTCAAGGATATTCCCGAGGGCAGAAGCGACTTTTCCTATGACATTTTTCCAAAGTTGATTGGAGACATTAGGACTTACGAGCCAGACTGTTTTTGGTCGGACATAGGCACTTTGCCTGATTACTATATGACAAATCATTACGTGTGTATGCACCCCGACAATTTCCGCGTGAGTATTTGAGTTTGACAAGAAGGGAGGTGTCACAATTTTGCACGGCAATAATGCTTCCTCTACTTCTTCAAACTCGCTTGACGTACAGCAAGTACGCCTGCACTCGTTTTCATTGTATAGAAAACATTCTTGCACGTGAAAAATTTGCGCCACTCCCTTCTTGCAAAACTATTGGCTCGAGGTCAATCCGTTTCGAGTAAATTTATGTCACCTCTCGACTACGCTCGAGGTGACATATAAATTGTCATTTTCTAGATACTTATTATCATACGAAATTTTATTATTTGTCAAAAAAATTTTTATTGCGATAAAAAGCGTAGGCTATTTTCTTGTCATTCTCTTAATTTTATTATATAATATACTTGCATTATTATATTAAGTTAGTATATTTGGCGCCAATGTTTGACGTATTTATATAAACAAAGGAGTAGTTGTGAAAAAACAACCAAAACAACTTGAAGTTGCATTTTTGGGTGGCGTAGGAGAGATTGGAAAGAATATGACGGCAATCAAGTTTGGTGACGACATCGTCATCGTAGATTGCGGGTCGACGTTTCCGTCTGTCGACGATACGCCGGGTATTGACTTGATTATCCCGGATTTTGCGTACATCAAGGCGAATTTAGAAAAAGTAAAGGGAATACTTATTACCCACGGTCACGAAGATCACATCGGCGGAATACCGCATCTTCTTTCGGAGTGCGGAAAAATTCCTATTTACGGTTCGGCGCTTGCCGTTGCGCTGATAAGACACAAATTGACGGAAAAGAAGATGGATATGCCCAAGATGCATACCGTCAAGAACGGAGACGTCAAGAAAATCGGCGTATTCAGCGTAGAATTTGTCAGTGTGACGCACTCGATATTAGGCGCGTTTGCGCTGTCGATAAGTTATCCAGGCGGAGCGCTTTTCCATACCGGCGATTATAAGATAGACTACACTCCCATTGATGGAGAGAGCATAGACCTTACGCGCATTGCCGCTATAGGCAGCAAGGGCGTCACTCTTATGCTGGGCGAATCTACCAACGTGGAGAAGCGAGGCACTACGATTTCCGAGAAAGAAGTAGGAGTCACTTTGCAGAGAATAATCGAGTCTCACGTCGACAAGAGAATTATTATTGCGACTTTTGCAAGCAACGTCAACAGAGTTCAGCAGATTATCAGGATATGCGAGAAGGTAGGCAGAAAGGTGGCTTTTGACGGCAGGAGTATGGTCAAGATTTCCGAAATCGCAAGAGAACTCGGTATGCTAGAATATATGGACAATACCGTCATAGACATAGAGGACATCAAGGACTTTGAACCGCACAAACTTTGTATTATTTCCACAGGATCGCAAGGCGAGCCTATGAGCGCGCTCACGCGTATGGCAAACGGCGAAGATAAGTCTGTCGTAATCGGAGATAACGACGTTGTTGCCATTTCGTCGCAACCTATCCCAGGCAATGAAAAGGCTGTTTATAATCTTATCAACAACTTATACCGCAGAGGGGCAAAGGTGCTTTACGGCTCTCTTGAACAACTTCACGTATCGGGACACGCTTGTCAGGACGAACTTAAACTTATGTTAAGGCTCATCAATCCCAAGTATTTTATACCTGTACACGGCGAATACCGACATCTAAAAAAACACGAGGAACTGGCGCTTTCGCTTGGCATACCCAAAGAAAATATCCGAATTGTTGACATAGGCAACCGCATTGCAATCAAGAAGAAATCCATTCAGTATATTGACAGCGTTGAAGCGGGCGAAGTATATGTCGACGGCGATAGCAGCGTGGACAGTATGGTGCTTCGCGAGCGCAAGCAACTCTCGAGTGACGGCGTGCTCATTGCGCTTTTGGATATTGACGTAGAGAACAGGGCATTGACCGCGATAGACATTCTATCAAGGGGCGTAGCCTTTGAAGACGAATTTCTTGAGAAGATAAAGTTGACGATAGAAGACGTATTTGCCACGTCGAGTTATAAAGACGAGAAGAGTAGAGGCGGTTTGAAAAACAATGTTAGACGCAAACTTGAGAGAATGATTTCCAACAAACTTAAACAGCGTCCAATGGTTTTGCCGCTTTTGATAGAGCATAGCAAAAACAGCAAGACGGACGACGAGGGTGATGACGAATGACACCTCAGCAAGAAGAGATACTTTCGGGTATTCACGACTTGGCGAGAGAGCAATTCGTGATGATACTCTCCGACGAGTGCGAAAAAGTCCTCAAGGATATTTTTCAAGAATACCGTCCGCAAAGAGTATTGGAGATAGGCGCAGCAATAGGTTATTCGTCAAGCATAATGGCGCTGTCGTCAGATTGCCAGATAGATACAATCGAAAAGGACGAAGAGCGTATTGCTCGGGCGAAAGAACTTTGGCAAAGGCTTGGCATAGACGGCAGGATCAAGGTTTATCACGGAGACAGCGAAGAAATTTTGCCGGACGTGATAGCAGGAAAGACGTATGACTTTATATTCATAGACGCGGCAAAGTCGGCGTATAAAAGACAATTGGAGTTGGTGTTGCCGCACGTCAAAAAAAGCGGTATATTACTGTGCGACGACGTGCTGTATTTGGGACTGGTCAAAGGAGATAGTTATCCGCCTCACAAGCATAGGACAATCGTAATGAATATGCGCGAGTTTTTGGCTTACGTAGAGAGCGATGACCGACTTGAGTTGACGCTAATTGAAGAGGGCAACGGAATCGCAGTTATCAAAGTGCTGTAAGTTTTTCTAGAGCAGACAACACAGTTTCGATTGCCATATTGTCATTTCGACCGTAGCGTAGCAAAGTGGAGAAATCTCAACAGTATAAAAATTATACCTCTCGACTATGCTCGAGGTGACAAAATTGTTGCATATATGTATCGAATAATCTAAACGAGCAAAACGATAACAAGCATTAAATGTAGATATACATAAGGAAGATATTATGAACAAGGTGGAACTTTTAGCGCCTGCGGGTGATATGAGCAAACTCAAGACGGCATTGCATTTTGGAGCAGACGCCGTATACGTAGGCGGAAGCAAATTCAGTCTGCGCGCCAACGCCAAGAATTTTGACAGCGAAGGTATCAAAGAGGCTGTCGAGTATACGCACGCAAGAGGCAAGAAGATTTACGTTGCCGCCAACGTCTTTGCTGACAACAAGGATTTTGACGGTTTGAGTGAGTACTTCGTTGACCTTGAGAAGATTGGCGTAGACGCTGTAATTATCAGCGATCCCGGCGTACTTGCTCTGTGCAAAGAAGTCGCGCCAAAACTTGAGATACATCTTTCAACACAAGCCAATACCACCAATAAGTATTCCGCTAAATTCTGGGCTGACCAAGGCGTAAAAAGAATCGTGCTTGCAAGAGAAACTTCTCTTGAAGATATTAAGGAGATTCGCGCGTTTTTGCCGTCCGACGTGGAGATAGAGGCATTTGTGCACGGAGCAATGTGCATTGCCTATTCTGGCAGGTGCTTGCTCTCCAATGCGTTGACAGGCAGGTCTTCCAACAAAGGCGATTGCGTGCAGGCGTGCAGGTGGGAATATTCGATAGTCGAGACCAAACGCGGCGGCAGTCCTATCACGATAGGTCAGGAGGAGAGGGGGACGTATCTGCTCAATTCCAAAGATCTCAATATGCTTGCGCACGTCGGTCAACTTGCCGACAGCGGGGTATACTCGTTTAAGGTTGAAGGGAGAATGAAATCGCCTTATTACGTCGCAAGCGTAATAAACGCATACCGCAAAGCAATAGACTTATATTATGAGCAAGGCAAGGACGCAATTCTTCCAACGTATCTTTCTGACGAACTGTATAAAAATTCTCACAGAGAGTACACCACTGGATTTTATTTCGGTAGCAAAGACAACGTGTGCTTAGATACGTCTCAACCTAAGTGCGAATTTGAATTTATTGCTCAAGTCGTGGGTTATCGCGAAGATATAGGTATGCTTGAAGTGGAGATGCGCAACAGATTCAAAAAAGGCGACAAGTTGGAAATTCTTTCACCGACGAAGTATTGGAATGACGTTTTGCATATTGACAAAATGTACGACAGTGATATGATAGAGATAGAAGACGCAAAGATAGTTCAGCAAAGGATATTTATACCCACGGACAAGAGATTGCAAGAGTTGGATATTTTGAGGAAAAGGGTATAGGGGCAAGACAAGATGAAGAAGACTGTTTTGATTATTTATTCACAATTATATGATACGTCGGCGCTTGCGCTCAAAGATTTTTTTGAGAGTGACGGCAAGTATGACGTAATCTCGGTATACGATAGGCAATACGACAATTTCTGTTTGCTTAGAGCGTATCAAGGTTTGTATAAATTGACGTATAGACACGCGCCCGCTCTCAATAACGTCGTCATAAATTTGCCCACGGCGGAAGTGACGCGCAGTAAGGACAACGAAGGCAATATTGTGCCGTATAAGCCCAATTCTCAGACTTTCCAAAGATGGCGCAAATTTGATAATATATCTATGAGATTTGATGCCGATTATGTGATATGTACCACTCAATATTCGATACATAAAGCCGTAATAGCGAGAGAGAAGTATAACTTGGGCGGCAAGATTTTTGCGTTGGTTACGGATTACGATTTGCAAGACAATTTCGTTAGTCACGACGTCGACGGATATTTTGTAATTACACAAAAGTGCAAGACGGCTTTGATAGACAAAGGAATTGACGAAAAAATAATATTTGTCGTGTCAATGCCGTTGAAGACGCCTACGGCTATTAAGCGCAGCAAAGAAGACGTCAGAAAGCAGTTCAATATCCGCAATGAGTTGCCTATCATAACGATGGTTGGCGGCAGATATGGGTCTAAGCATCTTTGCGACGCTTTGGTTAGCGTATGCGAGAACAAAGAATACAATTTTATAGTAATCGACGGCGGTAATTCTTTGATAGAAAAGAAGTTTAAGAAATTGGGCAAAAAAGATGGAAAGAGCGTCTCCAACAACGTGTATTTTGTTAAGAGCGGCAATGAGATGGAGAGGGCTTATTATATTTCTGATTGCATATTATCTGCGCCTACGTCGGCAATAACTTATGAAGCGTTGTTGCACAAGATACCGTTGCTTCTTATCGACAGCGCTAACAACGTCGAGACTAAAAATAGCAAGTTTTTAGTCTCAAACGGATATGCTTATTCTGCAATCAACAAAGACCGTTTGTTGATTGCCCTTGAGAAGTATAAAAAAGATAAGAAAGAATGGAAAAAGCACTGCGAAAACAAGTTCAAACTCAACGGCTGTCAGCAAGTGTTGGATTGCATCAACGCTATTGACAGAGGAGACGACCCGCAAGAGTGTTTGGTGGTCAAAGAAGTAATTGAAGACACGGTTAAAGATGCTGACAACATATCCGTAGTAAATCAAGAGAAGGCTCCCGAAGATACCAAGGCGACCAAGAAAAAGAGGCGTTGGTTTGGCGGGAAATAAATTGGAGGAATTATGGTTAAACATATTGTGATGTACAAACTCAAAGAACCTACAGAGCAAAACGCTATTGCTCTTCAACAAAAATTCCTGTCTATGAAAGGCAAGATAGACGTGTTGCGAGATATCCAGTCGGGAGTAGACGTATTGCGCTCCGACCGCAGTTTTGACGTCGTGCTCATTTGTCAGTTTGATACTATGGCTGATATGGAGATATATCGAACGCACGAAGTACATTTGCCGGTTATGGAGTATGTGAAGAGTGTGGTGGAGTGTTCTAAGTCTGTCGACTACGTTGAGTAACCGAGCGCGTATAGCGCCGCTCTTTTTGCCCTATCGTCGGGACTCGAGAAGTCGACGTGTACGGCAAGTACACTTGACGACTTCATCTCGCCCTAGCACGGACAAAAATAACAGCACTCTCCGCGCTCGTGTGAAAGTATAAGTCATTTCGACTGAAACGCAGTGGAATGGAGAAATCTCAATCGATATAAAGACTTTTCTACTACGCTCGAGGTGACAATATAAAATTTAAATGTGACAAGATATGACGGCGAAGTGATGACCAAATGTCATTTACGCTCGCTTTTGTCATTTCGACTGAAACGAAGCGAAGTGGAGAAATCTAAACCATACAACTTTGACAAATCAAAATACAACTTATCCGCATATAGCGGCTAACTATAAAGGAGTATACATTATGACAAAAATCAAAATCAATCTCATTGACGGCAGATCGATGACTGCCGAGTTAGACGAGCAAGTTGCGCCTATTACGGTTGCAAATTTTCTCAAACTCGTAGATAGCAATTTCTACAACGGACTTATCTTTCACAGAGTAATTCCGGGTTTTATGATACAGGGCGGAGGAATGGACGCTTCGCTTTCTCCCAAGGAGACCAAGTCGATAAAGGGCGAGTTTAAAGCCAACGGCGTAAACAATACATTGTCTCACAAAGTAGGCGTACTTTCTATGGCAAGAACCAACGTGCCAGACAGCGCTTCGTCGCAATTCTTTATCTGTGTGGCTGACTGCGCGTTTTTGGACGGACAGTATGCCGCTTTCGGCTGTCTTACCGACGAAGAGAGCATAAAGGTCGCGATAGATATATCCAAGGTCAAGACTGTCAGCGTAGGTTTTTACAACGACGTGCCGTACGAGTCTATCGTCATTAAATCAATAGAAAGAGTATAATTTGTAGTAAATATTATTCCTATCAAGAAGGCAAGCGCAATGTCAATTACGTTGAAATATACGTTTGATATAGCGCATACGACAAAACTTATCAAAAGGACAAGCGCGCAAATCGTTTGTCTTTTTTGTTTGTCAAAGAGCAAGTTGCAGGCAAGCGTAACGCCCAAGGAGACGAGGATATGCGAGTATGCCAATCCGTCTATAAATTCTTGTGTACTCAGCCAGAATATGCAAGGCAATGCTATAAGCGCGCAACCTATAATATCAAATACTTTTATTCTTTTTGACGGTAGAGTAAAGACTGTCAGCGCAGTCAAAACTCCCAGAGTAAGTCCGTCAATATCCGCAAACAATTCTATGGACAAAACGGTAAGAATCAACGCAGATAAAAGTCCGTAAAGTTGAAATCTTCGCAGACAGAAAAAGCCGCTTAAGCAAAGGAATATGCCTGTCAATATAAATATAAATATCATAGTATTGTTGTGCGCAAAGTCGATATTTATATTAAATACTTTACATATAAAAAAATTTATATTATAATGTCTAAAATAATTTAGAGCGTTTCGCCGTAATTTTGTAATCTTCGCCGTCACATTGAGCGAAGCACAGCGAAGTCGAAAGATCTCTGAATAAAAACATTTATAACATTGTATAGCGAGACAGTATGGCAAAAATCACGGCAATTGACAAGGGGAGTATAGGCGAAGAGTTGGGGCTTGAAGTGGGAGACGAACTCATTGGTTTCAACGGTGAGGAAATAGTCGATATACTTGACTATGTATATTACGATTCCCAAGAGTTTTTTACTCTCAATCTCAAGGCAAAGCAAGGCGAGCGAGTTGACGTGGAAATCGAAAAGGACGAGAGCGAGACGCTGGGACTTACTCTTGACGAAAGCGTAGAACTTGAGCCTATGCGTTGCAAAAACAAATGCGTATTTTGTTTTGTCGACCAACTTCCCAAGGGTATGCGAGAGACGCTTTACGTCAAAGACGACGATTACCGATTGAGTTTTGTCAGCGGCAACTACGTCACGTTCAGCAACATCGGACAAAAAGAGTTGGACAGAATAGTCAAGTTGCATTTATCTCCGCTGTATATCTCGGTGCATTGTTTTGACAAGGCTGTCAAGACTAAATTAGTTGCAAATCCCGAGGCGGCAAAGGTCTTTGAAAAGATGAAGTTTTTGGCGGAGCACGGCATCGTAATGCACACGCAGATAGTGCTTTGCAAGGACTTCAACGACGGCGAGATACTTTTGCAGACGCTAGAAGAACTGCACAAGTTATATCCGCAAGTGCTTTCGACGGCGGTCATACCTGTGGGATTGACTTGCCATAGACAAGGACTTTATCCTGTGACGCCGTTTGATAGAGAGTCTTCAGGGCAGGTCATTGATATGGTGGAGCGTTTCAACGACGGCGTAGGCGGCAATTTCTGTTGGTGCAGTGACGAGTTTTATATCAAGGCGGGAAGAACTTTGCCGGACTATTCGGTTTACGGTGACTTTTGTCAGATAGAAAACGGCGTCGGACTGTGCGCGGAGTTTGTCAATTCTTTCGATAATGCTTTGTCGCAAGTCAAAGGCAGTGATAAGGCGCTTGAGGTGGCAATTATCACAGGACAGTCGTTTAAGGGGATATTGGCAGGACTTTTGGAGAATTTGAAGGGCAAATATCCCAACGTAAAAGTACGAATATGCGATATTTACAATGACTTTTTCGGCAGATCTATCACGGTATCGGGGCTTGTCACTCCCACCGATATAATTAAGCAAGTCAAGGATATGCCAAAGTACACTATAATACCGTCGACTATGTTGAGGGAGTTTACCGATACGTTCTTGGACGGATATACAGTGCCGGAACTTGAAGCCGCGATAAATACTCAAATCAAAGTGTCGCAGGGCGGAGAGAGCCTTGTCAAAATCATCGACGAGTTAGTGACAAACCAATAGTAGTAATCAAATGTATTAACTGTAGTTGCATAAACTTTGAATTGCAGTTGCCAAATATAAATGTCCGCAACGCGGACGACGAGGTGCGTATGAAACCATTGATAGCAATCGTAGGCAGACCCAACGTGGGCAAGTCTACACTTTTCAATAGAATAGTGGGCAAGAAAGTCAGCATAGTAGAGGACTTTGAGGGCGTCACGCGAGACAGATTATACTGCGACGGCGAGTGGTGCGGTTGCCAGTTTACGCTCATTGACACGGGCGGACTTGAGATAAAGAGCCAGGACAAGATGTGGAGGCATATTAGAGCGCAGGCGCAAATGGCTGTGGAGATTGCCGACAGCATTATTTTTGTAGTCGACGGCAGAGCGGGTATGACGGCAAACGATATTGAAGTTGCCGCGTTTTTGAGTACGAGCAACAAGACG
>JAIDUV010000094.1 GCA_029060025.1 Clostridia bacterium
CTTTCGTTCAAGTATTACCTTGTCCGATTCAAGTGGTATAATCTCAGCCTGTTACAGCACCCACGGCGAATATATTTATTTTATATATCAAATATATTATAAGTCTTTGAATTTGTCAAATGCTTTGTTAAAATTTTTAAAATAAATTGTCAATAAATACGTCACTTCGACCAATATTTCAATGTCACCTCGATCTTAGTGGAGAGGTCTCTATCCGTTAACTAAAAAAGCAGGTCGCATTTCTGCGACCCGCTGTGTTGTTTGGCTAAACTAAATTATCTAGCACAGTTGCCGTATTTGAACTCAGTCAACTTGAGTACCAAGTCGATCTTCATCTTAATACCGCTACCGAAGTCGATTTCTGCAGCCGCATCACTAAGTTTAGCAGCAGACTTAGCCTTAATGGTAATACCATTGCTGTTTACTTCTATTTCAGCGGCTACGTTTGCTTTGCGCTCTTGTTCTTGGTTAAGAATTATGTTGAGAAGTGAAGCGTTAATCTTAATACCGTTTTTGTTTGCTTCTGCCTTTACGTTGAGAGTTGTGTCACCGTAATTCTTATCAACTACAGGCTTACCATTCTCGAGAACGAGTACTTCGCCGCTCGTGCCATCGTCGTTTACTTTAACCTCAGTTTTGTACTTGATATTCTGAGCAACAGTGTGATTTTGTACGTCAACACTAATCGTGCCATCATTTACAATCAAGGTCAAGTTCTTTACAAGAGCAGCAAGAGCATCCCAGTCTACTTCATCATCTTTCTTGTCATCACCGGAAGGAGTTGAGCCAGATGCGTCACCGGAAACGTCGCCAGAAGCATCACCGGAAACGTCGCCGCTACCTACTTCTGGGTCTTCCTTATCTGCAGGGAGAAGCGGTTTGATAGCGTTAATAACACCAGAAATGCTCATTCCGTTTGAAATAATAGCAGATATTGAGTTGCCAAGTTCGCCAATCAAAGAAAGATCAGTCAAGTAAACATTGCCGTCTTTGATAGAAGCATCAAGTTTAAGAGAAGGATCTTCTGTACTTACAATCTTAATGCTAATTACATTGATTACTCTAGTTGCGATGGTTTCAACCAAGTTCAAGATTTCGCTTGTCTTCTTTGCATTGAAGTTTATACCGATAAGTTGAGTAGGATCAAGGTCTGCAGCAAGTTCTATAGTATATTTGCCAGTAGGAATCTCAAGAGGAATGTTGTTGCCGTTGAGATTGATATTTACGCCGATTGCTTCATTGAGTTCAAGTTCGCCAGCGGCAGTAAAGTTGATTGCGCTGATTGCCTTATAAGCAGAGAAGTCAGCGAGCGGACCAGGAGCGTTGCCTGCGCTGTTGCCGAATGCAAAGTCAAGACCAAGTCCGATTTTGCAATCTTTATCAATATTTACGTGAACAAAGTCAGTGCCATCAATTCTTGTAACTTTGATATCTTTTTTAGGTACGCCCAATTTTGCTTCGATACCTGTAAATTCAGCATCTTCAAATTTGTCGTTGCCTGCGCCCTTAAGTTTGATAGAAACATCAATCGTCAAAGCGGGGAGGAGTGTCTTGAGGTCAGAAGACTTCAAAGTAAGACCGAGTTTTTCAGTATAATCGTCGATTATTTTCAAACCGTCCAACAAAGAACCTGCTTTTTCAAAGACAGAATTGAGGTCAAGACGAAGAAGAACTTCGCTGTTATCATTAGACTGGTAGAGATTTCCAACAGATGCTACTGTATCCAATATGTTGAATACTTTGTCACCCAAGAAGTCTTGAATCTTGTTATCGATGTCTTCAGCATCTTTATCTGACACGTTTTTATTTTGATCTATCAAAACAGATTTGATACTAAGTCCTTTGATTGCAAAGTGCTGAGCGCTGTCACCGCTGCCGAGATCGACGTAAAGGTCACCGATGCCGAGTTTGTCAGTTTCGGGAGTAGCAAGCGTTTCTATGTAATAAACATTAAGGATATTTGCATTGTTAGCCTTAACGTCAACGATGGACAAACCGAAGTTGGTCTCATTTTTATCGGCAGTGTTCAATGCTACGTTAGCGCCGAATTTAACAAGATATTCTTTTGTCGAATCACCGTATTGGGTGTTTACTTTCAATTGAGCGCTAGCCTTAAGGTTGTTAATCTTATTCCCGTTTGAGGAATTGAAGAGAGCATCTCCCATCAATGACGACAGACTTGTGGTCATTTTCTTGTAACCTGCCGGTGGAGCATTAGGATCGTCTTCTGGTTTGCAACCAACTAAAGCCGTCACAGCAAGAGAAAGAACCATTACTGCTATCAAAAGGAAGATAACTAGTTTTTTCTTTTTCATAATAACCTCCTATAGTTATTTATATTTTTTTATTTTATTATAAAGTTAAAATATTATTATGTCAATAGAAATTGAGAATTTTTACGTTTATATGTATAAAATTTTTATTAAAATGCGATATGCGTCGCGATATATTCTCATTGGTTTTTGATGGTGTTGTCAAAAGTGGAGAATAGGCTTTGCAAGACTTTTATCGGGCAAATACTATGATATCTTCAAGCGTAACGTCGCAGAGTTGGCAATATACGTAGAGGTCTTCGATGGATATGATAGATCTGGCATCCTCCCAATTTGCTATTTGAGAGTCAGACCAGCCCACGACGGCGCGAGCAAGTTCGCTTCTCGAGATATGGTTGTCCATCTCAAAAGTACAGGTAGCGCATTTCGCTCCGCCCTCGCAATAAGTCTTGCTGTCTTCTTGGCTTCTGCAATACGCGCATACTTTTTTGATTAAATTTACGTTGTGCCGTCTTAAATACTCGAGGTTCTTTCCTGTTTTTATCCAATCAATAGTTCTTCCGCAAAATTGTTCCATTTCTTCACTCCGATTATTTTATAATTTAATTATAACATATAAAAAATATCTTTTCAATGAATTTTAACAATTTAATCTATCGTCGTATTGAAGATCATTCCCTTTCATTTAACATTAAGCGGCTTGTGTCTTTCTTAAGCAATACGAATGACGCAACCGTAAATATTAACACAAATACGCTTGCCGTCGCAATGCCGCCTTTTAGTCCAAGTGGCGATGCGTCAGATACGTAGCCTACTATGCTAGGCCCCAACGTGCAACCTATGTCTCCTCCCAAAGCGAGCAGAGCAAACATTACGGTGCCGCCTTGCGGAATATTCTTAGACGCGGCGTCAAGCGTACCCGGCCACGTAATGCTTACGCAAAATCCGCATAACGCGCAGGCTATTAGACACAGCAGAGGAGAATTGCTTGCGACGGCGGTTATGTAGCAGATTATACACCCAACTCCTGCTATCGGAAGTATTCTTTTGATATGTATTTTATATCCAAAAAGTCCATAAAAAAGTCTACCTAATCCCATTAGCAGCGCAAAACTGAAAGGACCTACGAGATCACCTGTTGCCTTATTGAGGTTGAGTCCTTTTTCGGCAAAATACGATACCCATTGACTTATAGCCTGCTCCATAGCGCCTGCGCATAAAATCAGGATTAAAAACAGGAAAAACATTTTGTTTTTTATCAGACCTTTGAGTCCTATGCTTTCGCCGCGTTGCTCGTTGAGAGAGGAGCAGGGGACGAAACAAAAGAATATAGCGTTTATTATTGGTATAACGGCGAAAGAAAACATTAAATACCGCCATTGAGTTCTGTCGAAGACTGTAAAATACAGCACCGTAACCAACACTATCGACAGATATCCAAAACTATAAAACGAATGTAGTAGAGACAGTTTTCCTTCTTTTTGATTTGGTATTGCTTCTACTATCGGAGACGTGATTACTTCAAGCATACCTCCGCCCATTGCCATAATTATTATTGATATGACCAGACCTGTATAGGTATTAAGTAAGTATGGCAATATTCCCATAAGAGCGGCGCCTAAAGCCACAAAAGCGTGGGAAATTATCATCGTGGTGCGATAACCTATTTTGTCCATAATTTTTGCGCTCAAAGCGTCCATTATAAGTTGTACTATAAATGTCAATGTTATAAGCGCGGTAAGTCCAGTAAGTGATATTGAAAATTCGTCTTGAAAGCATACGAACAACAACGGAGGTAGATTGATTTCGATTGCTTGAATTGCGCTTGCGACGCAACAGGAATTAAAAGTATGTTTATAGTTTTTCAGTCTGTTCATTTATATGTAGTTCTCTTTTATCGCAAAGTTCAACGAGTGTTTTGTGACTTGTCGTCGTTTTATACTATGAAGAAACTCTGTAAATAAGTGACTTATATCAAAACGTAAATATAATATATTGACAGTAGACTCTTTGACTTCGCTCAAGGTGACAAAAAATCTACGTCATTTAGAGCGCAGTCGAGAAATCCTATCCTTTAGATAATAAGTCCGCCATTGACGGCAATCACCTGACCGGTGACGTAACTTGCCTTATCACTTGTCAGCCATACTACCGCGTCAGCCACGTCCTGCGGTTTGCCGGCGCGCGCAAGCGGAACTTCTGCTATCACTGCATTTTTTTCTTCTTGCGTCAGATTAGAATTTATATCTGTGTCAATGAACCCGGGCGCAACGCAATTTACTCGTATGCCGCTTAAGGCAAGTTCTTTTGCAAGGGCTTTTGAGAATGATATCACGCCTCCTTTAGTAGCGGAGTAGACGCTTTCGCAACTTCCGCCAACCTGTCCCCACATAGACGATACAGTCACGATATTGCCGCTTTTTTGGGACAGCATAACTTTGCTTGCTTCTCTGCAAAGCGTAATACATCCAATCAAATTTATTTTTATCAAGTTGGCTATATTTTCGTCGGTGTGGTCAATCAACATTCCGTATGCGCCGATACCTGCGTTTGCCACGACAACGTCGACAGTGGAGTATTTTGTCTTTACGTATTCCACCATTGCTTTCACTTGGTCGGGCGCGCTTACGTCGCATTTGTATGCTTCGGCGATACCGCCGTCCTTGATTATCAAGTCGCAGACTTCCTGCGCTTTGATAGCGTTGTTGCAATAACCTACTATTACAGCGTATCCCTCTTTTGCCAAAGATATTGCTATGGCGCTGCCTATTCCTCCGGATGCTCCCGATATAATTGCCGTTTTCATACAACTATTATATCCAATCGGTTGGAGAAAATCAACTTTTGTTGTATAATTGAATTATGGAAAATAA
>JAIDUV010000095.1 GCA_029060025.1 Clostridia bacterium
GATTATCGAAAATTTTTAAGGAGGGTGCAATATGCCTCAAAGAACTCATACAGTCAAGTACGGCAATACGGAGCGTGAGTGTTTCTCCAAAATTCACGAGCCGCTTGAGATACCGTATTTGATCGAACTTCAAAAAGAATCTTACAAGCAGTTTATCACGACGGGTATTCAAGAAGTCCTCGACGACTTTTCTCCGGTATGCGATAGAGGCGGAAGATTCGAGTTGCACTATTTGGGTTTCAGACTCGATGAAGAAACCAAGTATTCCATCAAAGAGTGCAAAGACCGCGATACGACTTACGCAAAAGCGTTGCGTGTTAAGGTAAGACTTGTTCGCAAGCAGACGGGCGAGATCACGGAAGAGGAGGTATTTATGGGCGATATGCCTATCATTACCGACAACGGATCTTTCATCATCAACGGCGCAGAGCGCGTTATCGTCAGCCAACTTGTAAGAAGCCCGGGCGTTTACAGCGTCAGCACTATGGACAAGTCGGGTATCGAGAGATACGAAACCACTATTATGCCAAACAGAGGAGCGTGGCTTGAATTTAAGCAAGACCTCAACTCGATTTTGTGGGTCAACGTAGACCGCAACCGCAAAATCCCCGCTACGGTACTCTTGCGTTCGCTCGGACTTGGCAGTGACGAAGAACTTTTTGAATTGTTCGGCAGAGAAGACATCCTCGTAAAGACGATAGAGAAGGACGCGACCAAGACGGTTGAAGACGCGAGAATAGAACTTTACAAGCGTTTGCGTCCGGGTGAAATTCCTTCGCAGGAAGGTATCTCCCAACTTATAGATTCCACGTTCTACGACGACAAGAAGTACAACTTTATGCGCGTAGGCAGATATAAAGTCAACAAAAAACTTGCCTTGGCTACGAGAATCGAAGGTCACACCTTGGCAAGAGACGTCATAAGTCCAGACGGAGAAATTTTGGCGGAGCAAGGTCAAGTAGTAGACCTTGAGACTGCGACCCAAATTCAAAACGCTGGCGTCAACGTAGTATATCTCAAGAAAAAGGTTGTAAAGGACAACGAGCCCGAAGAGTTCAAACTCATTGGCAACAACACCGTGGATTTGGTAGAGTACTTGAAGTCGTATTACGGCGCTCAAGTTGATTTTGAGGCAAGAGACCTTGGAATTTTAGAAAAGGTATACTGTCCGTATCTCGTCAAATTGATGGGCGAAAATCCGGATATTGAGGATTTGAAGAATGCCATCAAGTTGCCGGAAAACAGAGACAAACTCGTAATCAAGAACCTTACTCTCGACGACGTAATCGCAGCGGTATCTTACAATCTCGGACTTTCCGTAGGCTTTGGCGAAAAAGACAATATCGACCACCTTGCCAACAGAAGAATACGTTCGGTAGGCGAGTTGTTGCAAAATCAATTCAGAGTAGGTCTTACAAGACTTGACAGAGGCATCAAGGAGAAGATGCTTGTCACTCAAGACGACGGCGAATTTAAGGCTCAGACCTTCATAAATATCAAGCCTGTGACGGCAGTTATCAAAGAGTTCTTCTGTTCTTCACAGTTGTCGCAATTTATGGACCATCACAATCCTATCGCAGAACTTACTCACAAGCGTAAGTTGTCAGCGTTGGGACCTGGCGGTCTCAATAGAGAAAGAGCGTCCTTTGAAGTGCGTGATATACACCACACTCATTACGGACGTATGTGTCCTATCGAGACTCCAGAAGGTCAAAATATAGGTCTTATATCTTCTCTTGCTACATACGCTAGAGTCAATGAATACGGATTTATCGAAGCGCCTTATCGCAAAGTTGTGAAAAAACTTGACGCTGAAGGCAAAGAGATAAGTTATGTAACCGACGAAGTTGAGTATCTTCAGGCAGACGAAGAGGACAAGTATATCGTAGCGCAGGCAAATACCCGCCTCAACGAAGACGGCTCTTTTGCAACGGCGCGCGTAACTTGCCGTCATAGAGCAGACATAAGAGAGTTCAACCAAAACGAAGTCAACTATATGGACGTTTCGCCTAAGCAACTTGTTTCCGTTGCAGCAGCGCTTATTCCGTTCCTCGAGAACGACGATACAGCCCGCGCATTGATGGGCTCGAATATGCAACGTCAGGCAGTTCCGCTCTTGAGACCCGAGGCGCCGTTTATCGGTACCGGTATCGAGCACAAGATCGCTTATGACTCCGGCGTTATGGTCATTGCAAGAAACGACGGTTTTGTCGAGACTTTGTCTTCGAGCGAAATCAAAGTAAGATGCGACGACGGCTCTCTCGATACTTACACTTTGCAAAAGTTCGAAAGATCCAATGCAGGTACCTGTATAGTCCAAAAGCCAATCGTCAACAAGGGACAGAGAGTGACCAAAGGTATGGTACTTGCAGACGGTCCGTCCACTTGCAACGGCGAGTTGTCACTTGGTAGAAACATTCTCATAGGCTATATGTCTTGGGAAGGTTACAACTACGAGGACGCTATACTTATCAATGAAGACCTCGTAAAAGACGACGTATTTACATCTATCCACATTGAAGAATACGAGATAGAGAGCAGAGATACAAAACTTGGCGAAGAGCAAATCACCAGAGATATTCCAAATCTTGGTGACGACGCTTTGAAGTACCTCGACGAAGACGGTATTATTATCCCCGGCGCAGAAGTTCACAGCGGTGACATACTCGTCGGCAGAGTAACTCCAAAGGGCGAGACAGAACTCACTCCTGAAGAGAGACTTTTGAGAGCAATATTCGGCGAGAAGTCAAGAGAAGTAAGAGATACTTCTTTGAGATTGCCTCACGGTCAGTCGGGTATCGTCGTAGACGTCAAGGTATTCACCAAAGAAAACAGCAAAGAACTTTCACCTGGCGTAAGCAAACTCGTCAGAGTATATATCGCGCAAAAGCGTAAGATTGGCGTGGGTGATAAGATGTCGGGTCGTCACGGTAACAAGGGCGTAGTATCAAGAGTGCTTCCGAGAGAAGATATGCCGTTTATGCCAGACGGAACTCCGCTTCAAATCGTACTCAACCCATTGGGCGTGCCTTCGCGTATGAATATCGGTCAGGTGCTCGAGGTGCACTTGGGTTTGGTTGCAAAGGCTTGCGGATGGCATATATCCACTCCTGTATTCGACGGAGCAACGGAGGCAGACATCAAGCAATTGCTTGTTGAAAACGGTTTGCCTGAGAACGGTAAGATAGAACTTTATGACGGCAGAACCGGCGAGAAGTTTGAAAATCCCGTTACCGTAGGATATATGTATATGCTAAAACTTTGTCACTTGGTTGACGAGAAAATTCACGCGAGATCGACCGGTCCGTACAGTTTGGTTACCCAACAGCCTCTCGGCGGTAAGGCGCAATTCGGCGGACAGAGATTCGGAGAAATGGAAGTTTGGGCGCTCGAGGCTTACGGCGCGGCTAATATCTTGCAGGAAATTCTTACTGTCAAGTCAGATGACGTTGTGGGTAGAGTTAAGACTTATGAATCCATCGTTAAGGGCGCTCCAATCACGGAGCCGGGCACACCTGAATCTTTCAAGGTATTGATAAAAGAATTCCAGGCGCTTGGTCTTGACGTCAAAGTGCTCAACGAGAATAAGGAAGAAATCGGACTTCGCGAGACCGTCGAAGAAGAGGGCGAGTACTACGAAGAGCCGGATAACAGCGCAGAGGGCAAAGAGGTTGATATATTCGATCTTGGCACTCAAGACGATATCTTCAGTTTTGGCGAAGGCAATCCGTTTGGTGATGCAGACGACAACGCTAAAGACGACGACATCTTCAGCAATATGTTTGAAGACGACGAAAATTAAGGAGGCGTGAAATGTCAGAAGTAAATAATTTTGATTCTATAAAAATAGGCGTAGCCTCTCCCGAGAAGATCAGATCTTGGTCGCACGGCGAAGTTTTGAAGCCCGAGACCATCAATTACAGAACGCAAAAGCCGGAAAAAGACGGTTTGTTCTGTGAGAAGATCTTCGGACCAACCAAAGACTGGGAGTGTCACTGCGGAAAATATAAGCGCATTAGATATAAAGGCGTGATCTGCGACAAGTGTGGCGTAGAAGTTACTAAAGCAAAAGTAAGAAGAGAGAGAATGGGACACATCGAACTTGCTGCTCCAGTATCTCATATATGGTATTATAAGGGTGTACCGTCAAGAATTAGCGTTGCGCTTGATATGTCTCCAAAGGACGTAGACCTCGTACTTTATTTCAATAAGTACGTAGTGCTTGATCCGGGTACCACGGACGTTCATTATAAGGACGTGATTGAAGACAAAGAACTTGCAGAAATCAAAGAGAGATACAGAGACCTCGGTCTTGGATCTTTCAAAGTAGGTATGGGCGCAGAGGCAATCAAAGAATTGCTCGCAAATATCGACCTTGAAAAGGAATCTGCAGAACTCAAAGCAATCATTGCCGACAGTGCAGACAAAGCCAACAACGCAAAGAGAACCAAGGCCGTTAAGCGTCTTGACGTAATAGAGGCGTTCAGAGTGAGCGGAAACAGACCTGAATGGATGATCTTGGACGTACTTCCTGTACTTCCACCGGAACTTCGTCCTATGGTACCGCTTGACGGCGGAAGATACGCTGCGTCGGATCTCAACGATTTGTATCGCAGAGTAATCAACCGTAACAACAGACTTAAAAAACTTATTGAGTTTGGCGCGCCGGAAATCATTGTAAGAAACGAAAAGAGAATGTTGCAAGAGGCTGTAGACGCTCTTATTGACAACGGTCGCAGAGGCAAGGCTGTCACAGGTCCCGGCAATAGAGAACTCAAGTCACTCACGGCTCTTCTCAAAGGTAAGCAAGGACGTTTCCGTCAAAACCTTTTGGGTAAGCGTGTCGACTATTCGGGACGTTCGGTTATCGTCGTAGGACCTGAACTCAAGATGTACCAATGCGGTATACCGAAAGAAATGGCAATAGAACTCTTCAAGCCTTTCGTAATGAAAAAACTTGTCGACAGAGGAATTTGCCTTAATATCAAGAATGCAAAGAGAGTAATAGAGAGAGCGCAAGACGACGTAGTATGGGATATACTCGAAGAAGTAATCAAGGACCACCCTGTACTTCTCAACCGTGCTCCGTCATTGCACAGACTTTCAATTCAAGCGTTTGAGCCCGTACTCGTAGAAGGCAGAGCAATCAAGTTGCACCCGCTCGTATGTAGCGCGTTTAACGCCGACTTCGACGGTGACCAGATGGCTGTTCACGTACCGCTCTCAATAGAGGCAAGAACTGAAGCAAGATTCTTGATGCTTTCCACCAACAATATTCTCAAGTTGAGTGACGGCAAGCCTGTCGTATCGCCAACGCAGGATATGGTAATAGGTTCTTACTATATGACTATGGTACGCGAGGACGGCTTGTCCGACAGCGAACGTAGATGCTTCAGAAATCCAGAAGAAGCAAAGATGGCTTATCAAGCGGGACAAATCACGCTTCAGACAAAGATCAACGTGAGAGTATCTAAAGAAATCGGCGGCGTTAAGTATTCTAAGGTATTGAAAGACACTACTATCGGTAGAATTATCTTCAACGAAGCAATACCGCAAGACTTGCACTTTGTGCCTAGAAATACTCCGGAGCAAAAACTCGACCTTGAGATCAACGCAACTGTTGACAAGAAAGTACTTTCCAAGATAGTTGACGCTTGCTTTAAGTATAAGGGCGCAACCGAGACGTCTATCATATTGGATAAGATCAAGGCGCAAGGTTACAAGTACTCCACGATAGGCGCAATCACCGCCAGCGTATTCGATATGCACGTACCTCCAATGAAAAAGGAGATTGTCGAAAAAGCAGAAAAGAACGTAGTTACTATCGAAAAGCAATTCAAAAAAGGTCTTCTCACAGAAGAGGACAGATATAAGCAGACTATTGCAATATGGCAAAAAGCCATTGCAGATATCAACGTCGAACTCAAGAAAGGTCTTGACGACTTCAACCCGATTTGGATGATGGCAAACTCCGGAGCGCGTGGTAGTATGACTCAGATTTCGCAACTTTGCGGTATGAAAGGTCTTGTTGCAGATCCGTCCGGTAGAACAATTGAATTGCCTATCAAGGCGTCACTTCGTGAAGGCTTGTCCGTACTCGAATACTTCATATCTTCGCACGGCGGACGTAAAGGTATGGCGGATACGGCTCTTAAGACGGCTGACTCAGGTTATTTGACGCGTCGTCTCGTAGACGTATGTCAAGACGTAATCGTCAACGAACTCGACTGCGGTGACACCAGAGGTATGGATATCGTGCTTGAGGGTGACAACACCAAAGAGTTTATCGAGAGAATCGACGGTAGATACGTTATGACTGATATCCTCGGTGACAGCGGAGACGTGATTGCAGAGAAGGATACGATGCTTTCTCCAGAGCAAGCGCAGGCTATTGCTGATGCAGGTATCAGAAAGGTCAAGATTAGAAGCATACTCAACTGTAAGTCGGCGCACGGCGTTTGCGCAAAGTGCTACGGCAAGAATATGGCTTCTGGCAATTCCGTAAAACTCGGCGAAGCAGTAGGTATAATTGCTGCTCAATCAATAGGCGAGCCAGGTACGCAGTTGACGATGAGAACCTTCCACACCGGTGGTGTCGCGTTGTCCGGTGATATCACCAACGGTCTCCCAAGAGTTGAAGAGTTGTTTGAAGCAAGACGTCCAAAGGGTCAGGCTCTTATCGCAGACATTGCGGGCGAAGTTTCTATCGACAACGAAAAGCACGTGTTGACGATTTTGCCGGCTAAGGCAGACAGTGCAAAGGTCGATTACAAGTTGGTATTCGGTCAAAAACTCAAGGTGGAGAACGGTCAAAAGGTTGCAGCCGGCGAAGTATTGACGCAAGGTAGTATTTATCCTCAAGACTTGCTCCGCACCAAGGGCGCAAAGGACGTGCAGGAATATATTATCAAAGAAGTCAAGATACCTTACGCAAGCGCAGGTGTTGACATCAATGAAAAACATATCGAAATCGTCGTTAGACAAATGTTGCGCAAGGTCAAGATAGAGAACCAAGGTGACACGTCAATGATGCCGGGCGAATACGTAGATATATTTGCTTACGAGGCAGAAAACGAAAAGACTATCGAAGAGGGCGGAAGACCTGCTATAGCAAAGAGAACTTTGCTTGGTATCACCAAGGCGGCTTTGGCTACTGAGTCCTTCCTCTCCGCAGCATCCTTCCAGGAGACTGCAAAGGTATTGACGGAGGCGGCTATCAAGAATAAAGTAGATCACCTCGTCGGACTTAAAGAAAACGTCATACTCGGTAAACTCATTCCTGCAGGTACAGGTATGAAGAGATATCGCAATATTGTAGCGCTTCCTGCCGGCGGCACTGAAAGCCATATCGTCGAGGAGAATATCGAACACAAGTTCGCAGGCGAAGACGATATCGAAGACTAACAACTAAATATTTTAATTCTATAAAGAGTGTGGGAGTGACGGACACTGAGAACACACAGCAACCTCTTGTAAGGTGCTAAATTCCGCAAGT
>JAIDUV010000096.1 GCA_029060025.1 Clostridia bacterium
CACTTTTAAAATATAATCAAGTTTATTAAATATTTCAGTCTGAAATTTATATTAAAACGCTAAATCTATGAACATAATAATATACTTGAATATAATTTATGAATATGCTAAAATAATCATATAATAAACTAATCTACGGCAATTACTATGTTTTGGAACAAGCACAATAAAGAAATTGATAGACTCATACTCAATAACACACCTGACGACAATTCTACAGACAGTCCGTCTGAGATAAATGTCAAAATATTTAATAGAGAGCAACTATTCTCTACTTACAGTTATTCCGGAGACAAGTTGAACAATGAGTTTAGCGAGTATATTTTCGGCAAAGCAAAAGATGCGCCTATAAAAGATAGGATAAAAATTAAAATTCACACTGAGACAGACCTCGACGCGGGTGAAGTGCAGCAGACTCTAAAGAGCCACTGCAAGTCGGAATATGCAGAAAGCAAAAAACAAGTCAAACGCATTGTCTTGATTTCTACCATAATGACGATACTAGGCATCTTAGCGCTGACTGCCCTAATACTCATAAATCACTTCACTGACAATATCTATATCACGTCGATAATAGAAATTGCGGCTTGGGTATTCATCTGGGAAGCCGTCGACTTTTTCTTCTTGCAACGACCTGTCGTAAAGGGAAAATGCATACTTATTCAAAGAATCTATATGTCAGAAATAGAAATCTGCAAAGACAGTGACAATGAAGAATTACAGGTTTAAATGGTAAACGATTTAAATTATTTTTCATAAAAATTGTTATACTAAAAAATTTATGGCATAATCTAAATTGTAGGAGATACAAAATGCGAGAACAAAATGTCGAATTTCTAGAAGAATATAAACGACTTGATAAACTTTGTAAAGAAGTGCTAAACAGCAATGAAGGCATATCTTCATACATTTGTGAAATGGAAACTACTCCTTTTGAAACCACAGCAGAAATTTCTGCTTGGGATAGCACCTATAAACAACTCAAGAATTTCCGTTGGATGCGCAATCAATTGGTGCACGAGATATCTTTAGACGAAGAGTTCTGCACCAAAGAAGACATCGACAATATTAAAAAATTATACGAATTGATTTTTAAAACTCAAGACCCATTGTCTATTGCAAGCCGCTCAAGACAAAATGATTACTATTACTCAAAAAACAATACAAATACCGAAAGCCAAGACTCAATTTGGAATAAAATCGTATCTAAAATAAAAAGTTGGCTGTCGTAATATTCTTTAAACATCAAATACTTATATTCCCAATCAATAACAAAAATAGCCTCTCAAATGAGAGGCTATTTTATATTTGAGTTAGTAATGATTACTCAGTGATCTTAGCAACGACACCGGAACCAACCGTTCTACCACCCTCACGGATAGCGAAACGAAGTCCTTCTTCGATAGCGATAGGAGTAATAAGAGTTACGTCCATATTGATGTTATCGCCAGGCATAACCATTTCTACGCCGTCAGGAAGTTTAATCGAACCAGTAACGTCGGTTGTTCTGAAGTAGAACTGTGGACGGTAACCATTGAAGAACGGAGTGTGACGACCGCCTTCGTCTTTGGTCAATACGTATACTTGAGAAGCGAACTTGGTGTGTGGGTTGATAGTACCCGGCTTAGCAAGAACTTGACCTCTCTCGATACCCTTTCTGTCGATACCACGGAGCAATGCGCCAACGTTGTCGCCTGCGTATGCTTCATCAAGAAGTTTTCTGAACATTTCAAGACCTGTAACAGTCGTGTCAGTCGTAGGTTTGATACCAACGATTTGAACCTTATCTTGAACTTTAACAACACCTCTTTCTACTCTACCGGTAGCAACCGTACCACGACCAGTGATGGTGAATACGTCTTCGACAGGCATAAGGAAAGGCTTGTCAGTGTCACGCTCAGGAGCAGGAATATATGCGTCAACTGCATCAAGAAGTTCTTGGATAGGAGCGCAAGCAGCGTCATCCGGCTTGTCATTGGAAGCAGCCTCCAAAGCCAAAAGCGCAGAGCCCTTGATGATTGGGGTATCGTCACCAGGGAAACCGTACTCGTTCAAGAGTTCTCTGATTTCCATTTCTACGAGTTCCAAAAGTTCTGGGTCGTCAACTTGGTCGGTCTTGTTCATAAATACAACGATGTATGGAACGCCTACCTGACGAGCAAGAAGAATGTGCTCTCTAGTCTGTGGCATCGGACCGTCAGTGGAAGCAACTACCAAGATAGCGCCGTCCATTTGCGCTGCACCAGTGATCATATTTTTAACGTAGTCTGCGTGTCCTGGGCAGTCAACGTGAGCGTAGTGACGATTAGCCGTTTGATACTCAACGTGAGCGGTATTGATTGTAATACCTCTTTCTCTCTCTTCTGGAGCCTTATCGATTTCGTCGTATCTCATTTTTTGAGCAAAACCCTTTGCTGCAGAATACATTGTGATAGCAGCCGTAAGAGTGGTCTTACCGTGGTCGACGTGACCGATAGTACCGATATT
>JAIDUV010000097.1 GCA_029060025.1 Clostridia bacterium
TTTTCGATTACATTATACTTCAGACTAATTTATTTTGCAATACCTTTGGGTCAGTAAAAGTATACTTTTTTTGGAAAAGTGAAAATATTATATTAAATTTAGAAATTTATAGATTAAAAAAGTCAACCGAATTATTTTCGATTGACTTTTAATATAATGTCATTTCGACTGAAGCGAAGCGTAATGGAGAAATCTTGACAGTATAATAGGATTAGATCTCTCCACTACGGTCGAGATGATGGGGCGTGCGTCACAACCTAAAAATGCGCAATGACTTTGGCAAGCAAAGTAATTGCTAAACGTACGGTTGGACTTCGCCCTACCGACCAAACGAAAATGTCGCAATGCTCCATTTTGTCGGTACTTATTAAACGGTTGAGCCCTCTCGACTGCGCTCGAGGTGACATATTTTTTACTCTGACCGTTGCGAATAAATACATCCGCAAAAATCTTGACGGTATAAATTATGCTCTTTGGAGAGTTGTATTGAGCGGAGATATCCGCCCTTTTTCTTAAAATCGTTGGGAAGATGTTTTACGTTTTTGCCATTGGCGAGGGCTTCGCCTATGGAATTGAGTTTTTGTGCGTTCTTATGCGGGCTGATGGAAAGCGTCGAACAAAAATAATCATACGAATTTTCTTCTGCGTAATCGCAGGCTTTTTGCAATCGCAATGCATAACAGATACCGCATCTATCTCCACCTTCAGGACAATTCTCAAAGCCTTTGACTTTGTCCAAAAACTCTTGAGAATCATACGGCGGACAGACTATAGCAATGTCAAGACACATTTCTTTGACAAGCCGCTTGAGTTCATTTAAGCGTTTTTCCCATTCTTGCTCACTTGAAATATTGGGGTTGTAAAAAAACAAAGTGATATCAAAAAAGTCTTTGAGATACTCAAGGCAATAACTACTGCAAGGCGCGCAACAAGAATGTAAAAGCAGTCTCGGCTTTTTTCCGTCGAGACGTCTGATAATTTCGTCAAGTTGAAGTTGATAATTGATTTTGTTATCCATACTCTATTCGTCTTTTAACAATTTGTCTGCAAAGTCTATTTTTTCGGCATTGCCGTCTTTTGTAAATTCGTCATAAGTCTTTGAAATCATATCGTCGTCAATACCCAAATCTTTGAGTTTTGACGGATAATTGACGTATTTTTTTAATTCTGCGTAATAATTATTTACACAGTCCTTGATTATCTCTCCACCCTTTTTGCCGTCTTGGACTTTGATATATTGATTATAACCTATGAGATTGACAAGCGCATAGGTATCAAAATTCCATTTGAAATCTATCTTTTCCACGACTTTGGCAAAGAGAATATTGAATACGTCGCGATAGTCTGCTCCGCTTATATCGCAAATCAAATCGGCAAGCGCTGTCAATAATTCATTTGGCGAAGACCAATAAGCGCAACCTGCCAGCACTGTAGCAAAAGCCAAGTTAAATCTATGCTTACGTATGCCGGAGTACAGTAGACATTGCTCAAAATTATCTGTCGTAAGCGTTATGGCATCCAGCGCGTAGACCTTTGTCATAGGATTGACTTTCTTGCGTGAAATCAAAGAGGAAATTGCCATTGCCAAAGCGTTGAGCCCAATCGAAGCAATGCGCTTTCTGCCGACGAGCGTACACATAGAAGGGTCAAGGGCAAGCACGTTGGTCTGCGCAAATGGGGTATCAAGTTGAATTATCCTATTATCCTCGCTCCAAACTCTCACAGTATTGCTTGCCTCAATGCCCGACGATAAATACGTGGGTATCACAGTAAGCGGAACAAAATTGGACGATATATTATTGACGGCGCAATCAAGATAATTAGACATAAACGATACTCCGTCCTTGAGCATAATCTTGACGGCTTTAGCCACGTAAATCGCGCTTTTATCTCCCAATGCGAGTATGCTGTCGCAATCTTTTTCTTTATATAACCTCAATGCCTTGTCGCAATCTTCTGCAAAAGCCTTCTCTTTGACCTTCCTATATTGCGCGACGATATTGAGTTCTTTATCCACACGCCGCAACAAACTTTTGAGGTGTCCGCTCTTTACGCTCCTTTCGTCGCATATCAGCATAAAGCGTCTGCACCCCATATTGCTCAAAGTGACCGTGCAGTTACGCAACGCTCCTCTGCCTGTCAAAAATTTTATATCACTCTCAAAATTATATTGTCCTCTCATCTCAACACCGCCTTGATTGCAATGGGATCAAAATGCCTAGGATTGTTGAGAATATGGGGGTTATACGACAGACTGACGGCAATATCCTGCCTGTCGTCATCTGTCAGAATTATAGGCTGATAATCTTTGATATACTTGTCTATCACTTCGTCGACAAACTCTTCTACGCAATGCACAAAGCCTTTTGCTCTTTCCTCTTGCTCTTGAGGGTATTTGGAGTACTCGCGCCATCCCACAAACGACCACAACGCCTTGCTATACTTTTCTTGGCATACGCGCAGATTATAGTTGAGCGAGGCTTTTATCGCAAGCGGCAGACATTGAGAATAACTGACTCCTTTTACGTCGCTTATTGCCAACGCAAGCGAATAAATCATACCCATACCGTTGCTGTCAAGTCCCTTTGAAAGATACGCTCCGTCGAGAGCAAAACCAACAATCTTTTCTTCATCGTCGGAAGCAAGCATTTCCAATGCTTTTGCCTTTAAATTTGTCAAGGCAACTTTGCTGAAAATTCTGCCGACAGCGTGTTCTTCTACCCTCTTTATTGCAATACCCACTCTTGCGTATTGTACTGCAATAAAGCCGTCAATTGCCTTGCCGAGCGTACTCAACACTCCATACGCCATAGAACTCTTTGACGTCGACGATATTATTTTTCCGTCAATAATACAGTAATCAGGCGAAAGCAATTGATTGAAGATATTGCGACTGATCTTCTTTTTGCTATCGTAATATACAGCAAGGGCGTTGCACTCGCTACCCACGCCCAACTTGCGCGGAATCGTAATGAGCGGTACGTCTACAACCTTGCGTCCAATAGAAGAATTGTTGAAAAATTTCTTGATGTCTTTTACTTGAGTACTTACTGCAAGCCTCAAAAGTTTGGCATAGTCCACAAGTTTTCCGCTCCCGCAGACAACAATACCGTCACAACCGTTGGACATATACACGAAGTATAAGTCTTTAAGCGCGCTTTCGCTGTCTTGAGTATCTTCACCCAAATACACTGCTCCGACTGCAACTTCGCCACCTTCCAACACGCGCTCTTTGACCTTGTCAAGATAGCCTTCAGACATAAGCCGCCTATCACCTATTATCATAATACGCGACGCGCCTAGCCCGCCGAAAAGAATATGCAAATCTGCAATACCGTTTTCGCCGTCTAATATCTTGGTTCCGTTGGAAAACTCTGCATATCTCATCTATAAATATACCTCGTCTTAGATTATATCACAATTATATATGGATTGTCTATAATGAATAAAAAATGATTGAGATTTCGTCACGTAAAAAAATTCACCCCACTCGTTTGGAGAGAAGGGAGATGGGCAAAAAATAAAATGATAGATTTTTTGTTAAGACTGTATTTGACGAAAATCGTCGTACTTGACGTACGACGATTTGAGTTAAAGTTTTCTATACTTACTCAACCTTGGACATATAAGCGCGCATATTACGCATTTTGCAATATCAATAGGGATAAAAGGTATGAGCATCATCATAAGGAAGTCCCAAACTGCCGTGGAAAGGTGCATATATCCATACATAATTCCCGCGCCGTAAGCAACTCCTATAATATCAAGTATAAGCAAATCGATTAGCGAAGCCCACAGATAGGTCAAGAAGTTGTTTTTGCCGACTTTTTCTCTAAACCACGCGGCAAAAAAACCGCCTACAAGCATACCTATCAAAAATCCAAACGACGGCTTGAGCACGTACGCAAACCCACCTCCGTCCGAGAAGATAGGCAAGCCGAAAAGTCCCAACAAAAGATAAAGCAATACGGATATGGCGCCCCATTTTTTGCCAAGTAGCAAACAGCAAATATTCGTAATCAAAAATTGCAATGTGATCTTGATAGGTCCTATCGGTATGGATATAAATGCGCTGATTATCATAAGCGCTATAAATAATCCCGAGGTTGCTATGCCAAGAATATATTTGCGTCGCTTATCGTGGTCTTCTCTTGCCTTTTTTACGTCAAGGGCAACGCCGCCGTCCATCTTCGCATTTTTTTCGACGTCATTCACAATAGATTGGTCGTTTTGCAAGTCATTTGCTTGCTCGTCTTGTTTTTGCCACTCGTCAGATCCATTCATTTTCTGCGCTCCTAATAGATATTTCTCCGCAAGTCAACTTGCGTGTCTTATCCCCCTCTTGTATAACAAGTCCGCCGTCATTATCTATATCAATGACCTTACCTCTTTTCTCCTCGCAATTTATTGCATAACTTATTTCCTTGCCCAAGACAATAGAATGTTCTTTGTATTCTTTCATAAATTCTCTGTCGCTTAAATTATCTGTCAGTGTCATCAAATTGTCGTATATTTCGGCAATAAGTTGCGATCTCGTGACAGTAGGCTGCCCCTCAAAAAGCGCGCTGGCTCTATCCTTGATATCGTCGGGAAAGTTTTGCTCGACAAAATTGATACCTATGCCGACTATAAACGTCCCTGCCTTTCCGCTTTCAAAATCTATATCTGCCTGCGTAAGAATACCGCACAACTTTTTCTTGCCGATATATATATCGTTGACCCACTTGATTTTTACGTCAATGCCTGTGAGTTTTGCCACACTTCTTTGCACTGCAACGGCAGCCGCAGGTGTGATTACCATCACGTCTTGCATATTCTCTACGCTTTTGCAAAGGCTTACGCTCATATATATTCCTTTCTTGGGCGAAAAAAAGGTCTTGCCCATACGTCCCCTGCCGTGGGTCTGCTCGTCGGCAACTATAAGTGTGCCGTGCTTGAGATTTCCACCCATAAGTCTCGTCATAGCCTCGGCATTTGTCGACGTAGAAGTCTTAAGCGCAACAACGTCAATGCCCGCATACTTAGGCAATAGACACGCTCGCAAACTCTGCTCTGATAGAATATCGTTGGACTCTTGCAAAATATATCCCTTGTTGGTCGTGGCAACAATTTGGTACCCTTCGGACTGCAAGCCCTTCACCGTCTTCCATACACTCGCACGCGACACGCCCAATGCATCGGCAAGTTGTTGTCCGGACAGCGCCTGTCCTCTACCGTTTTCCAAAAGTTGCAATACCTGTTGTTTTAAAGACATATTTCACCTCTTTTCTGTGTAATTATATACGACGTAAAAACAATTGTCAACTAAAATATGTAAATTAGTTGACAATTTAAAACAATCTAACATCATCTCGCTTTTTACACCGCACCCACACCCTTAAGGAATGAGTAAATAATCTGTAGAGATTTCTCTGCTCAAGCGTAAGGAACGTAGTGACGGCATAGCGAGAGAGGCGTGATGCGTCTTGTGCGAGCGTCAATGACATATTATCTGTCATCTCAAGCGCAGTCGAGAGATCTATATCAACAGATTGTTGTGAAGAAATTAAAAGGAGCGCTCGGGTATTCCCAAGCGCTCTTCTTTGAATTTGAAAGACTAGCGTCTTATTCTCTTTGCTATTGCTCTGCCCACGCCAATTGCAAAGGCAATTGTGATTGCCACTGCGCAGAATATAGACATCATTGCAACATAATCTCTCTTTTGTTGAGCCGACTCGATATCCATATCGGTGCTGTCAGTATTTGCCGAATTATCATCATAGATACCAATCTGACCGTTGTTGCCATTGTTGATTACAGGCGCTTCCTGCTCCGTCTTATCGTCAGCAGGCTCTGACGGCTCTTCCTCTTCCTCGACGTCAAAGATAGTAGAGTCTATTATCTTTATCATAAACTCCGTTATATCCTCGTCAATAACGTACTTGTTGGTAAGCAACTCGCCCTTAGCGTCATACTCCGGCAAGGATACGACAACTCTAAAGAAGCCTGCGCCAGCCTTAGTAATGTCGTCAACCTTCTTGGTATAACCGTTGTCGACAAAATTATTATTGCTGCTGTCGAAGTAATAGTCACGAGCGTAGAAGGTTACGTTGAGTTTCTCATAGTTACCGTTGGAGCGAATGAAGCCAATTTCCAGATTGCGGTCTGCGATATTGTTGAGATCAAGACCTGTAAACTGTCCTCTCTCATATACCAATCTATCTACAGGCGCGAGCGTGACTCTAAGTCTGCCCTCCGTCACAGTGCCAAGAGTGTAATTGACAAAGGTCGTTCCGTCGACAATTGCGATAACGTATCCCTCGCCGTCAGCCGTCTGCGGCAACAGTTCATAAGAACCTGTGTAACCGTCGGGCTTTTGAACATAGATGTTTACGCTCTCTTCAAAACCTTCAACCATACCGCTTTGCGTATAAGTCAATTGCGGCAACGATACTCCGTAAATCTTAGTCTTACTGTCAATCGTGATGTCAACTACTTTCTTTTCGATGCTACCTACTGCGCCCTCAATCTGATTGTCCATCAACTTGGTGTCGTCGGTACAGAAGACGCTTACAATAAGCGCTACGCTATCGTTTGCGTTGATGTCTGCGTATACAACGGAAGTGATTTGCACTTCACCGTTGATATTGTTGTCTTCCTCAAAGTCTTCTCTTACAGTAACATTTCCCAAGAAGGTATTTGTTCCGTCAAAAGTCTTCGTAGCATTATCAATAACGAGATCTTTAAGCGTAATAACAACCTTAGGAAGATCGATTACTACGTGCATTGTCTGATTTCCCCAATTGTCCACAAGAGGATATCTGTTAGGATATGGATACACGTCGTCGTCCGGGTGATCGTAAGTATTAGACACTGCTCTAAACTTAACGTATTTCTCAGACTTGACTGCAACTATACCGTCGTATACTTCCCACGTACTTCCATTGTTAAGGCTATATCTGATTTCACCACCTGATTCGCCAAACGTTGCGTTAGCCTCAAAGTATACCGCCGAAGTCACACCCTCAGTGCCGTTGGTATATGGCACCTTCTTCTGCACGGTGGAATATATCGGATTACCATCCGTATCCGTACCGCTTTCTATTGTTTCGTCAACATAGTAGTAAGCGTCTACGGTTAAAGACGGTTGCACCGTATCTATTTTTACGTTTACTTCAATAGTAGAAGTATGTCCTGCATTATCGGTGACTACGATCTCTTTTCTGCCCGTATCTTGGAATCTCCAAGTATAAGTGCCGTCGCCGTTATCGGTGCCTTCCGTCATAATATCGTGAGAATGTTCCAACTGATCGTTTGCGTCGTAACTGTTCATAACGATACTTGCCACACCGCTGGCTCTGTCAGATGCTGCAATTGTTATCTTATTGTGAGTATAATATCTGTCGGCCGGGTGCTCGTAGTGCGTTATTTCCGCAGTAGGAGCAGTCAAGTCGATTTTTACAGTATAAGTATAAGGCTCTGTGACTACAACGCCGCCGCTGGTCAACTCGAT
>JAIDUV010000098.1 GCA_029060025.1 Clostridia bacterium
ATATTATACCAAGATGATATCTAAAATAAGAATAGGGATTACCACTCGAGAAAAAGAGGTTATTTTTCCGTTTCAAATGTGTAGTTCTTGTTTTTTAGCCAATTTGTATTTATCAAATTTTGATAGAAAAATAGAGTCGTTGCAAAATTTAATATATTATGGAAGATATGTTGATGACATTATTTTAATTTTTGAAAATGTTGATAAATTAAAAGAAAAAGATAGTATTATTAGAGAATTACTTATGAAATCTCATATATTAAAATATAGAGAAGATAATATGATAGGAATTTATAATACTAGTGTTCAGATTAATACTGAAAAAACGAAAATTTTTTCTTTTTTTGCGCAAGACCCACGAACTTTAATAGATTTTTTAAAAGAGAATATGTTTGTAAAGGTCAGTAGCGTTGATTTTTTCGTTGCAGATATGGAGAATGAACCATTTGCAAATAAAGTTTATTATCTTGCAAATAATCAGGGATATTCGAAATTTAAAGATTTATCAATTTTACAGTCAGATAATTATAATGCTGTAAAATATATATACAAACTAATTAATCTAAATAAGAATGTGACACATCCTATTGTCAAATATAATGAACATATTTTAGATTTCTATCGAGGTGCTGCAAGTTTAGAATTCAGAAGTTCTTGGGTACTAATTTTGTATTTGGGTGTTATACAGCAAAATATTGAATTTATAAAAAAATATTATAAAATGGTAAAGCACGAGATTGACAATTTATGTGGAGATAATTTAAAAGATATCAAATTTAATATGAAGAAGAAAATAATGCGAGAAATTAAAAAATCTTTAATTGAAGAATTTGATATTGCCGTGTCTATTGCATTGTCCCTTAACTCTCGTATGAAGATCCAGAAGAAAAATATTGCAAAAAATACAGAACTAATTAAAAAAGCTAATATGTTTAATCATCATTTAGTCTCTTATCCACTACTTAATTATACAAAGGAAGCAAGTAATGTTGAATTTTCACTAATCGAAACAAATTTGGAAACAATAATAAAAAATGGTTTAAATATTGATGAAAATAAGATTAAATATTCTCCGCGGTTTATACACCTTAAGGAACTTAATTTATTTAATTTTGTATCTTCATATAATTCTGGTGGTAATATATTTGAGCGAACTATAGAGAAAACATTTCACAGTTTCGAGAAAATGAACAACATAAAAGCCATATATCCAATAGTTGATAATTATAGTCCAGAGGATAATATAGAAACTATAAAATATAAACGATTTGACAGTAAAAATAATATCCAAATAGGTGTTGCAAGTTTATTAATAAAAGAAGAAGATTGTATGAGATCAATAAATGTTCCTGATTGGAGTTTAACATACAAAAATAAAATTAAATTGTTTAGGTTATTAAAGGATGCTGTTGACAATAATGCCGATTTTTTGGTGTTTCCGGAGTGTTATCTTCCAGTAGCCTGGTTAGGAGAGGTGGCAAAATTTGCAACTCAGTATAATATTGCAATAGTTACAGGATTACAATATGTTGTTTATGGTGATAGGGTCTATAACTATATAGCCAACATACAACCCTTCCAAAGTGATTTGGTGCATTATAAGAATGTTTTTATACATATTAGAGAAAAGTACGATTATTCTCCGATTGAAAAAAAAGAATTTAAAAAAATACATAAGATTGCAGTTGATGCCAAAAATGATGTGCTTACTATATATGATTTAAATGGGAAATTTAGATATTGCAATAGAGTTTGTTATGAATTAACTAACATAAAAAATCGCGCTAAAATGCGGGGCAAAGTGGAACTGATCATAGCTCCAGTTTTTAATAAGGACACAAATTATTTCTCTAACATAATAGAGACTACTGCTCGTGATAATTCTTGCTTCATCGCACAATCTAATACATCAATATATGGAGATTCACGTATAACAGGACCATATTGTACAGTTGAAAAAAATATTATATCTGTTAAAGGTGGGAAAAATGATATAGTTTTGGTAGACAAAGTTAATCTCAATGAATTAATCAAATTTAAAGAAAAAGTTTTTTCTGGTTATAATTGTAAGGCTGCGAATGAGCAAGCAAAGGCAAATCCAAACTTCAAAATTCTATCTGCTAGATTTTTTGAGGATTGGGTTAAAACAAATAACCATTGAGTAGCAAAATCTATAATTTACTTTTTAGTTCCCATATCGAAGATGGGGGAAACACAGAATAAGACCATTGGTATATAGGTTCGCGCGCTGTTGTAACGAAGGATGTGCCGCCTTATACGATTGTCGGCGGTGTGCCTGCAAAGCCTATTCGAAGACGTTTCTCAGATGACGTAATAGAGCAACTGCTGAATTTCAAATGGTGGGATTTGCCTCCCGAAGAAATATTGCCGAAGATTAAAGATATTCAAGCGGGCAATATTGAAGGACTTATTAAAACTAAATAGATAATGGGCAGATAGAGTTTTGGCTCTATCTGCTTTGCGTTTTTGACGTGTATTGCGCAAGTTCGATTTAGATTATACTTTTATTTAAGACCGCTTTGCAAAGTTATATATACCTGTGATATAATTTTATCGGGTAAGGTTTTGACATAACGTCCGATGTTGGATAAAATTTTTAAAATGTTTATAAAAGGGGAAGAGAAATGTTTAATCAAAATAAGGCTGATAAGACAAATTACAGGATTTCCATAATGGGTGATTCTATTTCGACTTTTGAAGGCTTTAATCCGCCGCATTATTACGTACATTATACGCGACAGGTGGCTGATAAGAATGGATTAACGGGAGTGGACGATACGTGGTGGAAGCAGGTAATAGACAACTTGGGCGGAGAACTTTGCGTAAATAATTCTTATTCTGGGAGCGTTGTCGTAGGGCGGGGAGTCAAGCCTGCTTGCAGTGAGCAAAGATGTATTGGACTACATACTGATTACGCGCCGGATATCATTCTTATCTATATGGGGACTAACGATAGAGGTTATGAGGTGGAAATAGGCATTGACGAGCCAAACAATCCGCTGAAATTTTACGGGGCTTACCGGCTTATGTTAAGACAACTCAAAGAAAATTATCCATCCGCTAAAATCGTGTGCGCAACTGTGCCTGTCGGGTATATAAAGGGCTGCGAAAATATCCTTACTTCAGATAGTTTTTTGGAAGACGTCAGGGAGTATAATCAAGCAATTAAATTGGCTGTAAAAGATGAGGACTGTTTGCTTGCCGATATTGCGCATTCCGGTGAGCGATATGAGACCTTTGACGGTTGTCATCCGACGAAGAGCGGACACGATACGTTGGCAAGGCTTTGGCTTGAGTGTTTGAATAAAAATGTATCAAGACGATATGAAGATTATGTGATTACAAAAAAAGTTATTGAAAACGGAATATACGGATTGGCAATTGGCGACGCGTTAGGTGTCCCTTATGAATTTTTAACACGAGATGAATTGAATAAAAATTCGTGCGTAGATATGGTGGGCGGTGGCATTCATAAACAACTTGCAGGAACTTGGTCTGATGATACAAGTATGACGCTTGCGTCAATGGATGGGCTCGAGAATTTTTTACGCGATGGGGATTATTCTCATATAATAAATAGATTTGCGGCGTGGTTGTTTGATAGTGAATATACTGTGGACGGAGTTTTTGATGCGGGAAGAACCTGTATAAGCGCAATTTCCAAATTTGTCAATGGTACTTGTGCTTTAAAGTGCGGCTGCAGAGAAGAACGAGACAACGGCAATGGCTCTCTAATGCGAATATTGCCGGCTGTATTTTTTAGCATAGAAAAGTACGGTAAGATTGAAGAAGAGTTTATTCAAAATATGAGCGCATTGACACACGGACATAGGATAAGCGTGACTGCCTGTAAGATTTATGCCCATATTGTATGGGCTATAATAAATGATTTACCATTGCGAGAAAGCATAATAAATGCAGTCAAAATAGCAGATACAAATAAGTTGTCAGCATTTGATAGGATGCGCAAAGAGAGTTTTTTTGATTTGCCACAGGAGTATATAAAAAGTAGCGGATACGTAGTAGATACGCTTGAGGCGGCTACGTGGTGTCTATGTAATACTGAAAATTTTAGAGAGTGCACTCTTAAAGCAGTAAACTTAGGAGAGGACACTGACACGGTAGCCGCTGTTGCCGGAAGTTTGGCAGGGCTTTTATATGGCAAGGATATGATTCCGGCCTCTTGGATGAAGAAATTGAGAGCAAAGTCGAAAATCGACGATATAATTTCTCGCTTTTATATTGCTTTAAAAAGAGGAGTATAGTATGGAAGATTTTAAGACGATAATAACAAAGATACGTAATGTTAAAGATATTGAACCGACTTTAAATTTTTTGGACGTCATAGGAAGAGTCGATAATGAAAATATCATATCCAATTGGTTAAGTTTTATTTTTGATTATAAGAAAATGAAGAGCAGTAAGCCTCTTGAATTGTTTTTAAGATATATAAAATGCGACTTTGAGGATTTACAAGCAGAAATTTACAGAGAGTATTCTCTTACAAATAAACGTCGAATTGATATAATTATAAAATTGGCGAAAAATTGGGTGGTAATAGAGAATAAAATCAATTCTTTTGAGTGTAATGAGCAAACAAAAGATTATACGCAACAAATAGTTAAAGAAATTGATGATAAAGATATTGATATAATGTTTATTTATCTTAAACCTAACTATAACAAATCGTCGCCCTCTGATAGCGCTTTTAAAGTAATGACATATAAGGAATTGTATGACTTATTGAGATATGTGCAAAAAAAAGATTTTTTTGATAAAACAAGGTTTAGGTACTTTTCAGAATTTTTAAAACTTATCAAGGAGAAATATATAGTGGAACAAGAATTGAATTTTTCAGAAAAAACAAAGATTTTTACAGAGTATAGAGAAGAATTACTTGGTGTAGAAAAAAGTTATCAATTAGATTGTATAAACGTAAAAAACAAATTGTGTTGCGCAATGAAAGAGATATTTCCAGAAGAGGAAGGATGGGTAATTAAAATTCTCTCTAAATATATTCAATTTTTTAAGAAAGAATGGCCAGAATGGATGCATTTTGAGATAGGCACTTGGGATTGGCAAAAACAACAAAAAAATATTTCGTTTGAATCTTTGATAGCAAAAGATGTGGAGATAGAGTATTGTTTACACGCCGAAGGAAAGGCTGGTATTTTGTACGGAGATAGCGTAAAAGAACTCGAAAAAGATAAAACCCATTTTGGTGTAAGGCATTATAATTTTAGTGATGAAAGCAAATGTATGGAGAGTATACACGCTATTGCGCAACATTTAAAAGAGATAAAAGAGATTTTTGCGCAGAAAGTAGACTATTTGATAAAGAACTAAAGGCAAATTACAATTTCATTTATTGTATGTTATTGATCCATTGTTTTAAACGAAGCGTAAAGCATATTATGATCGGAACAGTCGCTGTCATTCATTCTGGAGAATTGAAGTTGGAGACTTGTGGAGTAAATGATATTGTCTAATGCAAAAAAGTCTACGTCGTGACCTCTGTACGTATTAAATGCGTTTTGAGAGTTGTTGATGGTTTTGTATTTGCCGCCCTTTGTTATTATATCAAATTCTTCATAGCCAAGTACGTTGAAATCTCCTGTGACGATTTTGTAAGGGCAGGGGTCACTTTCGAGAAGGTCTAATATAAATTTCATTTGCGTCGCTCTCAAACTTTGTCCGTCAGGCATTGCGACTTCTTCATAGGAAAGATGCGTGTTATAGAATGCGATTTGTACTCCGTCAATAGTAACGAGCGAACGCGATATAATGCGTTTTTCCACGCTGCTTTTTTCGTACTTATAGGGGTATGGCAATTTGAACGCGTGCGTTCTTGAAAACGGCGTTTTGGAAATTGACGCAATACCGTAAGTATCTCCAAAACCTTGAAGCATCAATGGGAAAAATACTACGTTGTTCATAATTCCGTCTTTAAAAACGCCAAGGAAATCCTTTTTGCCGCTTCTTTTAGAGAAATTGTCAACTTCTTGAAGTCCTGCAATGTCCGCGCCTACGCCTATGATGTTATTATTGATTTCTTTTATTGAGTCTAGCGTCGCGTCACCGCCTTTTATGTTGTAAGACGCGACAGTAAAAGTGATTTCTTTAAATTCAAAATCTTCTATTCCGACGGTCATATCGTAAGGCTTGTTTGGTGTTATCTCTTGTCCCATACAGGACACAAGCGTCATTGTAATTATTATTATCAAAAATAAAGTCAGAAGTTTTTTCATAATCAAATCTCATATTAAATCTGTAAAGCAATTATAACATATTGCTGCATTTTCTGTCAATTACGATAATTTTGGCGGTTGCCGTTCTTTTTGAAAGTGTACTTTCAATTATATTGACTTATGTCAAATTGCCCCTTACAATAATAAATGTGGCGTCGGGTTGTTCCGACCGGACATTTGAAGTCCTTCCACATAAAAGGATAACAATGTTGTCCTTTTATTTTTTATCAATCCCTAACGTATATTATCCATATCCCATTTTAATCGCGTTTTAGTATTTTTTTTATTGAATTTCTTTAATCGGCTGAACTTTTATTGTTTGTATAAATGCTTTTTTCGCAACTCTGTTCACCTTTGGTAAATCGGGGCAATTAAAAAAGAACTTGAACGCGCAACGCTAAACAACCAAGTGGACGCATTTTTTGCAGAAGAAGACAGAGACGTGCTTGCGCTTGAGATAGCAGAGGAGGGAAAAAATGAGTGATTTGAATATGGAAAACGAAGTATTGGAAGAGCAAAAAGACTTCGGCAAAATAATATGACATTAAGTCGTGAAAAACGCAACTCAGGTGGGTTGCGTTTTTTAATTTATACGTAAATTTTACATTAAAGCGCTTTTGTAAATATTACATAAAATTTTAACAAAACGGTCACAAAGGTCTTGATTTTGCCAATTAAAAATATTAAACTTAAAATATACGCGAAAGGGTTTAGTTGCCTTGCGACTTTATCTGAAGAAACGCGGCTTTTATCGGTAAATAATCTATACGAGTAACCGGACGATTAAGTAAGTGAATTGGGAAACGCAGGGCGCCGTCAACTAATTAACAAAATATAGGGAACAAAGGTTTATCACACAATTTTTTTGTGAAAAATATAATACATAGGCTAGAGATAGAGGTGGAAGTATGCTTAAGTTGACAAATATAAAGAAAGACTACGTTCTGAACGGCGGAGACACTGTCCCTGCGCTCAAAGGCGTGGACTTGGAGTTTAGACCTAGCGAATTTGTATCCATATTGGGTCCGTCCGGTTGCGGTAAGACGACGTTGCTCAACATTATCGGCGGTCTTGACAGATATACCGACGGAGATATGTCCATCGACGGAATTTCCACCAAGCACTATTCTGACGTAGATTGGGATTCTTATAGAAACATCAGGATAGGTTTTATTTTTCAAAGTTACAACCTTATATCGCACGTTGATATTCTCACTAACGTGGAAATGGCGCTTTTGCTTGCCGGCGTAAGCAAGCAAGAGAGACATCAACGCGCAGTAAAGGCTCTCGAGGACGTGGGTTTGGGCGAACACATACATAAAAAGCCCAATCAACTCTCCGGCGGTCAGATGCAGAGAGTTTCTATTGCCAGAGCGCTTATCAACAATCCAAGCATTATTCTTGCAGACGAGCCTACCGGCGCGCTTGATTCTAATACTAGCGTGCAGATTATGGAAATACTCAAAGAGATCTCTTATAACAAACTTATTATTATGGTTACGCACAATCCCGAACTTGCCGAGCAATACTCCAACCGTATTGTTCGCTTTAAGGACGGACTTGTAGTCGACGATACCAATCCTTATTCTTCGGAAAAAGAAAAGGCGGGGCAGGAAGAAGAGAGCATTGAGCAGACGTTGACAACCGACGAAGATACAGAACAGGAAAGCGCTGAGAAAAAACTCGACAGCGCAGTAGAGCAAACAAACGCTGAGCAAGACGGCGAGGGTAAAAAGAAAAAGAAAGTAAAAATAGCAAAGATAGATTTCTCTAAGCACAAAGCAAAAAAACAGCGTAAGAATTTGCTCAAAAAGACGTCGATGTCTTTTGCATCGGCAATAAAGTTGTCATTCACTAACCTTATGACCAAAAAGGGCAGAACCTTTATGACGGCGTTTGCAGGTTCTATTGGTATCATAGGCGTGGCTTTGGTACTTGCTATATCCAACGGATTTTCGTCTTATATAAACAATATGCAAAAGACGATGCTGTCGGGCTATCCTATCGCAATCACTTCCAGCGCGACGAGTATGGAAAGTCTGATGGGCACATATATGCAGGTGCTCAATCCCGATAAAGAGAAATTTCCAGTCGACCAAAAAGTATATTCTTATAACTTGCTTAGTTTGCTTGGCAATATGATCCACGAGAATGATTTGAGCGAAGAGTATATGACGTATTTTGACAAGAAAAAGTCAGGATGGGTGGAAAAGGGACTTATCGACAGTGTGTATTATAATTACGGATATTCTTATACCGTCATAAATAAGAAAAACGACGACGTGGGTAAGATGATCAGCACAAACTTTAAGACCGTCAATTGGCAAGAACTCGTGGGAGATCAAAAATATATCGAGAGCAACTTTGACGTCATAGGCGGAAGATATCCCGAAAAGGCAACGGAACTCGTACTCGTCGTAGACAATACCAACTCTCTTGTGTCAATTTATCTTGAGGGTATGGGACTTGCGAGCAACGCCGCAATATCGGGTGATTTTGACTTTGACCAAATCTTGGGCAACGGTAGAAATAAAGAACCGGTATCTTTCCTTATTCCCAACTCCAAGGCTAAGTACGTCAAGGCGGTAAACGAAAATACCGGCAACGTCTATTATACGGAGAGATCGGGGCAGGCAATAAGAGAAATGTACAACAACAACGATCCCAACGTATATAAGGCGGAGATCGTAGGTATTATTCGTCCTAAGGAGGGAAAGCAATATTCTCCTGTCTATCCCGGCGTGGCGTATACTCAAGAGTTGACGGCGCTTATGAGAGCCGACGCTGTCGACAGCGAAATTGCTAAGTTCCAACAACAGGTGGATTACAATCCTCTCACAGGCGATAAGTATGATACGTCCAGCATAGATTTTTCAAATCTGGATTTGAATAATATTATGAATATCATAAATGGCGCGTCTACGGCAATGACTCAAAAAGTCGTTACGCAAATGCTGGGCGTAAGTTCGACGCCAAGCGCGATAAGCATTTATGCAAGTGATTTTGAAAACAAAGATTTGATAATCAGCGACCTTGACGCTTGGAATGATTTGCATAAGAAGGACAGTAAGGCGCAAGTCAAATATACCGACAGCGCGGCAATTATGATAACTATGATTAGTCAGATAATCAATATCATTACAATTGCGCTGGTATGCTTCTCGTCAGTGTCTCTCGTTGTTTCGTCAATAATGATAGGTATTATTACCTACGTGTCCGTCGTGGAGCGCACTAAGGAGATAGGTATACTTCGTTCGCTTGGCGCAAGAAAGAGAGACGTATCAAATATCTTCAACGCAGAGACCTTTATCATAGGCTTGGCGGCAGGCGCGATAGGCGTGCTGGTGACGTATATTTTGAGTATACCAATCAACCTTATTATCACAGCAATAGAGCCTACTATCACAGGCATCTGTATGCTGCATCCGCTGCACGCGCTTCTTATGGTCGTGTTGAGTATAGTCTTGACATCTATCGCGGGTATCGTACCGTCGAGAGCCGCGGCAAAGAAAGATCCCGTAATCGCTTTGCGAACGGATTAAAGCGTTTTCATCGTATAGAAAACATTTTTGCTTATGAAAATCTTCGTCACTCCCTTCTCGCCAAACGAGAGGGGAAATTTATTAGTGTGTTATTATATTATTTGCGATATCTTTTCTTGCTAATCGTGAGGGGGATTTTTGTTATAAATCGGTTGCTATTTGAGGTGGCTTTATATATAATATAGTTGTAAAAAATTCAAGAAGGTACGTTATGAAAGAAATTAAATCATACGAATTGAGAGAAAAATATCTTAAGTTCTTTGAGGAAAAAGGACATAAAATTATTCCGTCGGCGTCGTTAATACCCGAAAACGATCCGTCGGTGCTTTTTACGACGGCTGGTATGCACCCGCTTGTGCCATATCTTTTGGGGCAAAAGCACCCCGGCGGAAAGAGGCTTTGCGACGTGCAGAAGTGCGTGCGTACCGGAGATATTGACGAAGTGGGCGACGCTACGCATTGCACCTTTTTTGAGATGCTTGGCAATTGGTCGTTGGGAGATTATTTTAGAAAAGAGTCTATAAATTTTTCGTTTGAGTTTTTGACCAAGGTATTGGAGATACCTGTGGAGAAAATTGCCGTCACGGTGTTTGCAGGAGACGAGGACTGTCCGCGTGACGAAGAGGCGGCGGATACTTGGGCTAGTCTCGGTATACCTAGGGAAAGGATATTCTATTTGCCTAAGGCTAACAACTGGTGGTACGCAGGCGCTACAGGTCCTTGCGGAAGTGATACGGAAATATTTATTGACACCGGTAAGGAGGCTTGCGGCGAGCATTGCGACCCAAGTTGCGACTGCGGAAAGTGGGTGGAGATTTGGAACAACGTGTTTATGGAGTTCAATCGCAACGCAGAGGGCAAGTTTGAAAAGTTGTCTCAACGCAACGTCGACACAGGTATGGGATTGGAGCGCACCATCTGTATGCTCAACGGCTTTAAGTCGGTGTATGAGACTGACCTCTTTGCAGGCGCTATTGCTAATATTGGCTCTCTTGCCGGCAAGAAATACGGAGAGAATGAAGAAGACACAAGAGCAATGCGCATAATTGCCGATCATATACGTACGGCTACGTTCCTCCTCGGTGACGAGAGAGGCGTCGTACCTTCCAACGTAGACCAAGGTTACGTATTGCGCAGACTTATTCGCAGAAGCGTGAGATTTGCCCGTCAGTTGGGCATTGCTCCGCAAGATTTGGTAAGTATTGCAAAGTTGTACGTTGAGCAATATAAGGACGTATATGAAGAATTGAATGTCAATAGCCAAAAGATTTACGAAGAATTGGAAAAGGAAATCGACAAGTTTTCTAAGACCTTGGAAGACGGTATCAAACAACTTGATAAAGTGCTTCAATTCGTCAAGGGAGATACGCTCAACGGCAAGACGGCTTTTAGACTTTATGACACCTACGGTTTTCCAATAGAGATGACTGTGGAAATATGCAAAGAAAAAGGCTTTGGCGTGGACATCGATGGATATAAACTTGCGCAAGAAGAGCATATCAAAAAGTCGCAGCAAGGCGCAGAACAAAAATTCAAAGGCGGACTTGCCGACAGCAGCGAGATGACGACTTATTTGCATACGGCAACGCACTTGTTGCTTGCAAGCCTGAAGACAGTGCTCAAAGACGAAGGTATTCAGCAAAAGGGCAGTAATATCACTCCTGAGAGATTGAGATTTGATTTCAACTTCCCGCGTCCGCTGACAGCAGAAGAAAAACAGGCTGTGGAAGACAAAGTAAACGAGGCAATCGCAAGAGATATTCCTGTCGTATGTATGGAAATGCCTATCGAAGAGGCAAGAGAGAAAAATGCTGTGGGCGTATTTGGGTCGCGCTACGGCGAAATAGTCAAAGTATATCAGATAGGAGACGTGGATTTGCAGATATGCGGCGGACCTCACGCTGAGCGTACAGGACAACTCGGTCACTTCACGATTGAGAAAGAACAGTCGTCTTCGGCGGGTATTCGCAGAATAAGAGCAACTGTACAACCAAAACAATAATTGAATTTTAATTACGCCCGTGTTTGCGCGGGCTTTGTTTATAAGGAGTATATGGCGAGCAAGTTTCCCATTATCCTGGTGTATGGAATATTCGTCAAAGAGATGAGATATTTCAAAGCATTCGGGAGAATAGAAAAAGTGTTGAAAAATGCCGGCTACGACGTCTATACGGCGCGTACCGACAGTTTTGGCACTGTGGAAAACAACGCTTTGCA